>NZ_CAWMYC010000119.1:0-76043 GCF_963872035.1 Scytonema sp. HK-05 | reverse complement strand
AGAGGGTGTGACGATAGAATTATTGGGTAGAGTGGCATCTGGTGTAATTTGAGCAGAAGCGCAATGTGCACTCCAAATATACACACCACTTATGACAATTCCTGAGAGCCAACCGCAACGAGCACCCAACTTGGACATTGCACCCTCCAGTATTTACTGGTATTTGCACTAATACTGAGTAAATAACAATTATTATTGGTTTAATTTTATCTCAATTGTGCAAACAATAACTTGGCTTCGGTACTTTTTGGTTGGTTGCTACTGGCACCGTATGTATAGCAGTCCTATCCTAAATGATCAAAAAACAAGATCCCCGACAACTTTTACGAAGTCGGGGATCTGAATAGGACAAAGGTTAAGATTGTGCTCCATTTACCTAAAAAACGTTGTAATTAGGTGGAACGAGATTCTATCGCCACCGCTTTCTCCTCAGCTTGTGTAGGTAAACTTAACTTATCCAAAATCTCTAACATTTCTCGCTCAAAAGCAACCTGTGCGCGATTGGTTTTACCACCTACATACAGGCGACCATCTTTTTGCAATGCCCAAATTTGCGAGTGAGAGAAGTAACTCATCGTAACACCTAGCATGAGCAAGGCAAACCCTGTATAAACAATTGGTATTCCTGGATCAGCTTTAATCTGTAAGCCAGTACTGCCAATAATATCGAGAATTTTCAACGTTACACCATTGACTTGGGTAGACATTCCAGCGCGAACAGTGTCAACCAGCTTGCCGGTAGCATCGTAAATTAACATCATTCCTTGCAAGTCTTTCGCCAGTAAAGAGACACCTTCACTCATATCTGGTTTAGTAGGAATCCAAGTTCCCCAAATGCGTCCATTACCGTTGGTGTTCAGTTGCGCCATTGGTAGTTGAAAAATGGGGCTGTTGTTCACTCGCACTTTAACAGCAGAGATTCCCCAATCGGTTTGGTAGAAAGTTACGCCATGATAACGCAGAGGACTGTTGACGTAAATGGTCTTGCGATCAACTTCCTGTGCCTGATTATTTAAGACAGACATATCTGAGTAGAACTGGTCAATTCCACCAGAAGGGGTGTAGTCAATCCAAAAGCGATTGACTCGCACAGACCAATCTTTAGAAACTCGCGCTGCCCAAGGTCCCGCATCTATGATATTTTTTACTTGGAAGGTGTTACCACTGGCAACCATTTCCTGAGCCATAAAACCAGTCATTGCTCCCCAAATCGACCCTAGGAGAATAGTCACGATACCCACATGAACGATAATTGGTCCAATGCGTCCGATAATCCCTTTGCGGGCATAGAGAGTATCCTCTTTCTCTTGAAAAATTTTGTAGCGGCGATTTGGCAATAGTTGACTGAGGGTTTGTAGAGACGTTGTCGGGGTTTGTAGAGACGCGCCATGGCGCGTCTCTACATCGAATTCCGCACTCAAAGCTAACTTTTGAAATTGGCGGGGTTCCTCGTAAAATTTCCACCGACGGGCAGCTTTTAAAGCTGGGAACTGACGAGTAAAGGTACAAGCAGTTAAGCTTGTGCCAAAAAAGATGAGTAATGCTAAAAACCACCAAGTTCGATAAACATGGTCTAAGCCCACTGTTAAGACGACTTTCCAGGTGAGAAAACCAAATAAAGCCGGGTGTTCTGGATAGTTAGCTTGGTAAAACGCTAGCGATTGACCTTGCTCTATAACGGTACCAGTGACGCTAAAGAGTGCAATGACTAACAGCATCACAATTGCTAAGCGTAAATCGGTTAGCACGGGCAATAACTCTTTGCGCAATAACTGCCCAAATGCTGACCAGATAGATTGTTTGGAAACAGAATTTTCTATAGTCATTTAGCTAAAAAGTTCCCATAGGAATCCGAGAAATTAAAGAAAGCACACCAAATCCTACCAACAAAGCGCCGCTGACTGGGTTAATCCAACCAGACCAACGGCGCAATTCTAGCAATTTCTTGATTGAAGCTGTAAATGTACCCGCTAAAATTAATGGTGCAACATAACCTGCTGTGTAGGAAATCAGCAAAACAGCGCCTAAAATTAAGTCTTGTGTATTGGCAACCCAACCAAGCAAACTCGCTAAAACTGGGGTACTGCAAGGTGAGGCGACGACACCGAAACTCAAACCAATCAAATATGCTCGCACTCCTTGGGGTAATTCTTGCGAAATCCACTCTGTTCCGCCAAAAGAGGGCAATTGCAACGGTAAGGCTTCGAGTAAATTCAGCCCCATGAGAATGGCAATAATACTGACAATAATTGGTAAACCAATTCCCACCTGACCGTAGACTTTTCCCACAAAAGCTGCTATAATGCCAAGACCTGCCAATGTAGTTGCCAATCCTAAAGCAAACCACGTTGACTGGGTAGCTGCTTGCAGACGGTTTTTTGCTTCATATCCACCGATGTAGCCAATGGTAATCGGCAGCATGGAAAGCATACAGGGTGTGAGGCTAGTGAGCAACCCTGCTAAAAAAATGACGCCAATACTCAGCAAACTCAGGTGCGTGAGTTGGTTGGCGACGAGGGCGTTAGCAAATTGTTCTAGTTCGTAAAGTCGGGTTTGCAAAGTTTCAAGCATGGGGTATCTAAAAGCAGGAAATGCTTACTATGCTTGAATTTTAGCTTAATTTTAGATTGACCCTCCACGCGTTATGACACCTTTTGGCAACCCAAGCTGTTCTGGTGTCACAGGTTGACCATCCTGTACAAAATCAAAACTCTTTTTCACCATTGGTCCGTGAAAGAACAATGTCCATGCTTCTTGACCATCTTTGATCCAGATGCAATGGTGTTTCTGTGCAGACCGGAAGATAATTGAGCCAGGTCCATACCACTTGACTCCATCCTCAGTTTTCTCCCAGTAGCCACCTTTCAAAATAAGGCTGATGTTGAACCAGGGATGATTGTGGAGTACGCCTTTATACCATTCAGGGCGATCCAAAATATGGTTAAGTGTGATGTTAAACCAACGATTTGCCGGAAACAAGATAAAGTGAGTATGCTGTCGAGCTTGTGTTTTTTCTAAATTGTTATAGGCTGTTAGGCAGGGTCGAGACTCAAGATACTTTGTAAACCATTTTTGAAGCATAGTAGATATCTCCTGTCAAGGTTTTATGCCTTATTTGTAGCACAATAGGCAAATTTCACAACTGCTACAAGTTTGCTGACAACTTTTCGTTGGATTTTTTCACTTTAGATATCCAGCCTTTGTATGAATTCAAAATTTCTGAGTAGGGAACTGTAGTTTCAAATACTAACTCTGAGATAGAAGGTGGAAAGCGCTTGGGAAATATTTGGTGCAAAATGTTAGCAAGACTTTCCCTCAAGACAAACTCAATAAATAATCCCGTAGTAGAAGGAAAAGCATTGTCGCCAAGTTCTACTAACGCGTGGGCATCGTGCTTGCGGCGAACAGTAAATTGTTCTAGCGCTAGTGCTAAATCGTCAGAATATTCGTTCAAAAGGTTGTCCAACAAGACAACATCTTCAAGTGCGGCATTACAACCTTGACCAATAGAGGAAGATACAGCATGTGCCGCGTCTCCAATAACTAGTACACTGTCATCTTGATGATAGCGACTACAGCGAACTGTTAAAATTCTTGAGACTGGTCTATTGAGAAAAGCTTCAGCTTCCTCTTTTGGCATGAGTTGAGCAACTTCTGGGAAATTCTTTTGAAAGAATTGGAGAACTTCTTCTGGGCTGGAAAGGCTAGCTATCTGATTTTTGTTGTGAAGAAACAGAATGACACCACCCATACTCTCATCACGTTGATGTAGCAGAACTACGAATGTGCCATCTTTGAGCATCCACGAGTGGATTTTGCCTTTTTCTAGATAAATGCCAGAATTTTCATCAGGGCGAGGCAGGAAAATCGATTTGTAGTCATTGGGGACGTACTTTTGTTCACATTCAAAATCTTCTGTAGCAAGAAAATGCTCCCTAATGACAGAACGTCCCCCATCTGCACCGATTAAAAGGTCATAATCAATGGTGAAATCCTCTTGTGTTTCCAGTTGCAACTTCACCTTCTTGGCTGCAAAATCTACAGACGTGCATTGACAGTTGAAGTGAATGTTGAGCCGACTTTGGTCGTAGTTTTCAGTTAATTTTAAAAGGGCGATCGCCAATTTTGTCCGGTCAAGTGTAGTCAGAGGTTTCTTTCTTGGCGTAAACCGCGTCTTGCCATTTTTTTGATGAAAAATCGTTCCCCTCATGGACACACTAATCGCTTTGACGGCTTCCTCCAAACCCTCAATTTTTCTCAAAGCAGTCATTCCCCTTTCGTTTAGGGAGATGGGGTAAGTTCTGGATTTTGAGAATGAGATAATTCTCGGATCGCTGCGGCGTTCATAAATGTCAATTTGGTATTTATCGCCACGACGTAACAAGTAGTGAGCAAGTAGGAGTCCGCTTGGTCCAGCACCGATGATTGCAACTTTCTTAACCATGATTTTTCCCAAACTCATTCGTGCATTTGCTGTGTAGAGTCACAATTCAGCAAAGGTGCCAAAATCAACCGCATCTTTTAGGATACTTGCGGCGTTCCTCATCTCTATGGTAAAGATACTCGCGTGATGTTTCAAGCTTTTGGTTGGACGCAGGCGTCGTTACGTCAACCAGCTTTTTGATATGAATTTACTGATATGAATTTACATATATGTATGTAGCAACAAAAACCTCAATATTTTCTACCCATTGCTCTTGACTAGCAAAACCTTAAAAGCTTAATTGGCGTAGCATTAGGTGCGGCTGAAGTTTGTAGTCCGCGTCTACGCAAAGCCTGGATAGGATAATTTTTTATACACCTTTATTCGTTATTTTCACCACTACCGGAAGGTGCTGCTTCAGATGGCTGAGATTGATTTTGACGCAGACGTAATTGCTCGCGCAAATCATTCTGATTGGTGGATGCGTCTGGAGAGGGTTGCTGCCCATTCTGCTCTGAAGAAGAACTTTGTGGTAGCTGAGGTACTGGCTGTGGAGTTGTTTGTTCTGTAGTTGACTGTGTAGCTGCACTTGGCACATCTCGCCTGCGCCTGGTTCCGGTTTCTGTCGTGGTTTGGGGGGCGGCTTCCGGAGTTGTTAATATGGCTCGTCTTCTACGCCCAGAAGTTTCTTCCTCATTAGCTGCGGCTTCGCGGTTTCTCTGTTCTGCTTGTCTCTGAGCCTCTAGTCTTTGTTGTCTTTCTCTTTGACGCTGCAGAGCTTCTTGGTTATTCCGTGACCCCGCTATAGCGAAATTTGCAAACAATTGTACATTTTGTCTGCCAGCAGCTGCGGAATTTAATTTAAAGTCTCTTGCTTGTTCTAAGAGTGCTTCATCCAATTCTTTGTGACCACTAGAGCGGACAAGCCGGACATTGTTAACATTACCATTTTTGTCAACATCAAAAGCAACACCTGGTCTGCCTTCGATACCTCGCCGTTTAGCCCTTTCTGGATACTTGACGTCACACTTGACGCAATCTGCAGGATCTAACTGTGAAGGGGCTGGGGTTCTTGGTTTTGGGCGTGTAGCGACTCCAGTACCACTTCCTTGTCCACTGCCAGTACCAGAACCAATACCAGAACCGATACCAGAACCGATACCAGAACCGATACCAGAACCGATACCTGAGCCGATACCAGAACCTGAACCAGAACCAATACCAGAACCAGTACCTGAGCCTATACCTGAGCCAGAACCAGTACCAATGCCAGTACCAGTACCTGTGCCACTACGTACAGTGCCATCTCCTGAACCGGTGGCAATACGGGGACTATTACCCCCGCCACCGCCACCTCCACCGCCAGCTTCCTGGCTTGCTTTGGAGTTTTGCAAATCCCTCAACGTCTGTTTCAAATTTTGATCAGCCTGTGGTTTTGGAGCAGGTTCAGGTTTGCTTTGTGTATTTGTTGGCTGGGGAATTTCCGGTTGAGGCTTTGGAATTGGCTTTTGTACTGGTGCGGTGACAATTTTTTGCGGCTGCACTGGTGGCTTTCGCGGCACTATGACTGTTTGCTTGGGTTGCACTGGTGGCTTTGGCGGCACGACTACTGTTTGCTTAGGCAACACTGGTGGAAGCGGCTCTAGTGGCTTTGGCGGCACGACCACTGCTTTCTGGGGTAGCACTGGTTTGGGTGGTTCAACTGGTTGGGGTTTGATTGGCTCGACAATCTTTGGTTTCGGAGCCTCTTGAAGAGGTTTTACTGACTCTATAGGCTTTGCGACTGGTTTTGGCGCAGGCGGATCGACAACCACAAATTCTATGGGTTCTTCGTCAGTTTCCTGCGCTCTCTTGAAAAAATTATCTACTATGCCAGAAGCCAGTACACTGAGGTGCAGCCCTAACGAGCCTATCAGACTCAAAGCGAGAAACGTCCTGAGCGCCCTTGCTTCTCTACCTCGCTGCTCTAAAGCCGTGCCAGTAAAGCCCATAGTTTAATGCCACCCATTATCAGCAACTTAGGCAGATTAAAACATTTACGAGCAAATGTCAATTAGGCTATCAAGATAATCATTAACCTTGTGTAGACTGAAATGTAGCTCATGTCTAGTATTTATAGTCCCTAAAAAAAATTAGAAAATTGTCATCAATGGATGATGTTTGACATCTATTTTCATTTCCTTTAATTTGTATTGAGAACTTATATCAGTTGTGCCCAGTAATCTGGTAATCTGACAAAATTAGTTAGTGGCTTGAGAGAATAGTACATGGGAATCACAAATCTGTTTGCGGCAGGCGGTGTGGTAATGTGGCCGCTGCTAGCCTTTTCAGTTCTAGCAGTTGCTTTGATTATTGAACGTGTTAGATTTTGGGTAAAAATTAATACCCGTCAAAGCCGCGTGGTGCGAGAGGTGCTGAACCTTTACCGTCTCAATAATGTCGTTGGTGCACTGGATAAACTACAGAAAAATGCAGATTTACCCATCGCACGGATTTTTCTGACTGCTTTAGAACTAGAGGAACCAACTCCAGAAGAATTTCGCTTAGCATTAGAAAGTGAAGCGCAAGCCGAAATACCTTTGCTCAAGCGCTTTCAAAACATGTTCGATACAATTATCTCTCTTGCACCACTATTGGGGCTTCTGGGAACTGTTTTAGGATTAATTGTTTCTTTTGCCTCACTCAACATTGGTGATGTGGGAGGTAGCAGAACAGCAAATGTGACGGCGGGTATTAGTGAAGCGTTGGTTTCTACCGCATCAGGATTGGTTGTTGCTATTTTTGTACTCCTATTTGCCAATACATTCCGGGGACTTTACCTGCGCCAAATTGCGCTCATTCAGGAGTACGGCGGACAGCTAGAATTACTTTATCGCCGTCGCTATGAAAGAGGAGACAAAGCTTATGCGTCTGCAAGATGAACCAGACTTACCACCACAGATTAATATCGTGCCGATGATTGACGTGATATTTGCGATTTTGACGTTTTTTATCATGTCAACACTATTTTTAACACGGTCAGAGGGTTTACCAGTCAACTTGCCTAAAGCGGCGACAGCACAAACACAAGAACGCCCAGCGCAAGCCACCGTCACAATCGATAAGAGTGGGAAAATATTCTTAGATAAGCAAGCAATTAGTCTAGAACAGTTGGAAAACGGTGTGCGACAAAAGGTACAGCCACAGCAGCAAATGGTGATTGTGATAAATGCAGATGAAGGGGTGCATCACGGTCAAGTGGTGGCGGTGATGGATCTAGTACGGCGAGTGGAGGGAGCAAAATTAGCGATCGCCACCCAAAAACCATAGTCATTCGTAATTTGTAATTTATTCACACGCTTGGTGCGTTAGGCGCAGATGACCTGTAATTCTTTACACACTTTTGTGCGCTGTAACGCATCGTTCTAAAATGAGTGCGTTAAGATTCCAGCTATTTTTCTGACTGAAATTGCGATAATAACCAAGCAATAACTTGACTTTGGTCTGTTTGACGAGTACGCCGAAAAGCTTCGTTTAATAAAGAAATTGCTAATCCTGGTAAGACTTGAGATTGAGTTATCCGCCTACTACCACCATTTTCTATCGCAAAAGGTATAACTTGGACATTTTGGACATCGACAATCCAATATTCAGCGACTGCTAAATCTTCATAAAGGAGCCGTTTCTCACCTTTATCATCAGCAAGTGAGGAGTTCGCAACCTCTATGACTAAATTTGGGGATGGATAGATATCTAATTGAATGATAGAAGTTCCCCAAGGAATCGCATTTGCATTTTCACCAATGTAATAAGATACATCTGGTTGAGCATCATTAAAGCCTGTTTTCCTGTAAGTACAGTTATCCTTTCCATTCATAGGAATACCTTTGATCGCTGCAAACAGGCTGGCAGCCGTGATAATGATTGTGTGGTCACTAGCATGGTCATTTCCTACGGGTGGCATTTCAATCCTCATTTGTCCATTGTGGTAGTAGCCCTTAGCTTTTTCATACGCCGGGTTTTCAATGATGTGGATATACTCATCCCAAGGAGCTGCTAGCCAAGTATCTGTTGGTATTTTTGTTTGCAATTTACTCATCTGCTAACTGCCTCAAAATTTCTATGTCTTTTACCATATTCTATTAATAATGTCAAATCTATGCAGAACACAGAATCGACGTTACAACTTCGCCTGTGGACAGTTGAGGAGTACCACCGGATGGCTGAGGCTGGGATTTTGCATGAAGACCCAAAAAAAGCTCAAGTTGCTGACTCCACAGCCAACCTTGAGGCTTAAGCTTTCAACAATCACTAAATCGAAGAATAAAGCGGGAAAGACTTCGCATCCTTGGGCTTGACATACACCTTTTGTTGCGGTTCCAACTTCAACTCGTCAAAGCGATCGCGCGTCAAATGTGCTGTGACCACTTGTCCGTCGTTGAAGGTCAACTCCACTTGGACTTCCCAACCTAGATGTATCAACCGACTGACCCTAGCTGGTACCGTAGCTCCGTTAGCGGTCGTTTCGACAATTATGTCAGAGGGACGCAAAAATGTCTCTGGATGTGCAGAATCAAACCCATTACTCCGGAAAATCTGCGCTGTAGTGGGCAGCACGTTGACAGGTCCAATAAAACTCATGACAAATGCTGTCGCTGGATAATCGTAAATTTCCGCAGGCGTACCTATCTGTTCCACGCGCCCTTTATTCATCACCACGACTTGATCCGAGACTTCCATCGCTTCTTCTTGGTCGTGGGTGACGAAAACTGTGGTAACATGAACTTCATCATGGAGGCGGCGTAACCATGCCCGTAAGTCTTTACGCACTTTGGCATCCAGTGCGCCAAAAGGTTCATCTAAAAGTAATACCTCGGGTTCTACTGCCAGTGCCCGTGCTAATGCTACCCGTTGCCGTTGACCGCCGGAAAGTTGCGATGGGTAGCGATTACCTAGTCCACTTAGTTGCACTAAATCGAGCAACTCTTCTACTCGCTCTTTGATTCTTGTTTTTGTTGCTTTGCGAATTTCTAAGCCAAAGGCTATGTTTTGCCTCACTGTTAGATGCTTGAATAGGGCATAGTGCTGGAACAAAAACCCAATGTTCCGCTCTTGCACACTTTGATATGTAGCATCTTTGCCAGTCAGCAAAATTCTGCCACTATCTGGCAACTCCAAACCTGCAATCAGCCGTAGTAGGGTAGATTTTCCGGAACCTGACGGTCCGAGCAACGCTACCAGTGAGCCACTTTCAACTTCTAGACTGACTTGATCGACTGCTTTAAAACTGCCAAACTGTTTGGATACGTTCTCAACGACTATGCCCACCGCTACACTACCTCTGCAACTAATCTACGGATATTTGATAAGAATAAAGTGTATTACGTATACTATACATGATGCTACCTTTGATGGAAAAAAATTAGTTTCAGGCTCAACCGCTTCATTCTTAACTTGACACAGTTCTACACTCTTGCGAAATATTAAGGAATATTGCGTTTCTATCAAATCTGGAAACTAGAACGCGGCATTACCCAAAACTCCGTGATACGATGCTTTCGGTAAATGTCAAGATTGGGAGAAGACCTTTGACACTACGGGTTGCTGTTGTTGGGTCCGGTCCAGCTGGTTCATCTGCCGCAGAAACGCTCTGCAAAGCTGGAATTGAAACCTACCTGTTTGAGCGCAAGCTAGACAATGCTAAGCCTTGTGGCGGTGCAATTCCCCTGTGCATGGTGAGTGAATTTGACCTGCCGCAGAATATTATCGATCGCCAAGTGCGGAAGATGAAAATGATTTCGCCCTCCAATCGTGAGGTTGACATCAATTTAGAAAAAGAAGACGAATATATAGGAATGTGCCGCCGTGAGGTGCTGGATGGTTTCCTGCGGGATCGTGCGGCAAAACTGGGCGCAAATTTAATTAATGCCACCGTTCATAAACTCGATATTCCCAGCAACAATACAGATCCCTATACCATTCATTATGTAGACCACACAGAAGGCGGTGCCCAAGGTATTGCCAAAACCCTGAAAGTCGATGTGATCATCGGGGCTGATGGGGCGAATTCCCGTATTGCTAAGGAAATGGATGCAGGGGATTACAACTATGCGATCGCCTTCCAAGAGCGGATTCGGCTGCCTAAAGATAAAATGGCTTACTACGAAGACCTCGCCGAAATGTACGTCGGCGACGATGTGTCTCCAGATTTCTACGCTTGGGTTTTCCCTAAATACGACCACGTCGCAGTGGGAACTGGTACGATGCACGTTAACAAAGCGAGCATCAAACAATTGCAAGCTGGTATCCGCGCCCGTGCAGCCCGCAAACTGATTGGCGGTCAAATTATCAAAGTAGAAGCACACCCAATTCCCGAACATCCCCGTCCCCGTCGCGTTGTTGGGAGAATAGCTTTGGTGGGTGATGCTGCTGGCTATGTCACCAAGTCCTCTGGCGAAGGCATTTACTTTGCTGCCAAATCAGGACGGATGTGTGCCGAAACGATTGTAGAAATGTCGAATGGCGGTAGCCGCATTCCAAAAGAAGCTGACCTCAAGGTGTATATTAAGCGCTGGGATCGCAAATACGGGCTGACCTACAAAGTACTGGATATCCTGCAATCCGTATTTTATCGTTCCGACGCCACCCGCGAAGCTTTTGTGGAAATGTGCGCTGACCTGGATGTCCAACGGCTGACTTTTGATAGCTATCTCTATAAAACAGTTGTGCCGGCTAATCCCATCACTCAGCTGAAAATTACTGCCAAGACTATTGGTAGCTTACTTCGCGGTAACGCCCTTGCTCCCTAAAAGGGACACGAAGAGGTGGGGAAGTTTAAAAAAACTCCGTACCTCGTCACTTTAACAGTGAACAGTTATCAGTTATCAGTAAACAGTGAAAAATGTCATCCCAAAAATGGATACAGCAACAAACCAGTTGCACCGATGGAGGACAAAACAGTAGGTGAAACGCTCCCGAATTGATACGTGGAGAAATCAAAAAAATCTTTGTTGAACTGATAGCTGATAACTGTTCACTGTTATATGTGTATAAGTATTTATTCTTTCTTACAAAAAAGTAATAGATTAAGTTTAGGTTATCCTTTCAATAACACTAAATATTCTGTGAAACCCTTATAATAATAGCGTTATCAACAATCTAAAAAGAGAGTTGCTTTGATAAGAATTTACAAAGTCTATATAAAGATTTCATGAAAATTCAATGAATTTCTTGGCAACTTTTCCGTGGATTTACTAAGGTGGACGGGATACCAACTTGAGACAAGCTCCTGAATAGGAGTAAAAGCCTAGCTATGAAACTAAGTCCAGTTTTTGCAACTGCTTTGTCTACTTTTGCTGTGAGTGTGATCACAGCACTTGGTTTCTCCAGTCAAGCTCAGGGTCTAACTTTTTTAGGCAACTCGAGTGGTATCTGGGGAACACCTAATTCAGGGAGCAATACCGACCCCATTTTTTCTGGTGTGGGAACTAACACATTTATTTGGGGACGTTCTCGTCCAGATGATCTTGAAAACAACTATGGAACACCTGCAAATCAACTGACGTTTACTGGAAATTCTATTTCCACAGACGACGTTGGCTCACTGTTTAAGATAGGGGCTTTAGAATACTACAACGGCAAGGTTGAGGAAAATACGAACGTTAATTCCGTACCTTTAAATCTGACGTTATCATTTACCAATCCCAGTAATCTCAGCGAAGTTTTCAACTCTGAGTTTCTGCTTGATAATACAACGAACTCAGGAGAAGATCCTGACGACGATGCGGATACTGTGTATGTCAAGAAAAACTTTGGCACTCGCAGTTTCAAGTTTGATGGGAATGAGTACTTAGTGAATGTCATTGGCTTTAGCCAAGATGGCGGTAATACAAGTGTTAGCGAATTTCGCGTTCTTGAAGATAACAAAACGACAGCAGGTCTTTATGCCAGAATCACTCGGGTGACACCATCGGAAAAAATTCCTGAACCAGCAAGCACAGTTGGGTTATCACTGCTAGGCATCTACCTTATGACCCGCAAGAAATCCTTGAGGGCAAAAAACTGATAAATTGCTAATCGCTCATACCGAAAATAATACGGGAGCATGATAGCCCCGAAGCACCTCTGTCAAGGAATTAAACGAATTGACAGAGGTGCGTCATTTATGTCGGGGTGGAAAGGCGACACGGGCAGAATTAAGCTGCCTTGTGCCAATGCCCGGCGGTCTTGAAATCAAACAACTTGGGTACACGATGCACTATTGGCACTCTCTAAATTTTCCGTAGCGTAGAGTGTCAATTTTTTGAATTAACTCAAAGAAATGATCGTCGAATTGAGGCGCAATCATTTATCACGGGGGGCGCGAGAGTAAGTTTATCCTCCATCAAATCAAACCGCGCCCCCATTTGACATACTTGGAAACCAATATGTGAGACACTTTGCAGCAGGTCGAGCCATCAGCAGCCTACAAGACGGCACTTGACACATAGCGACTTTCCGCACGGTCATCACCTCCCCTTGTTTAACTCTCGTTACTCAACTCCTGATGTCGTCGAAGCACCTTCAGTTGATTGAGGTATACTGGGCAACTCCAAGCAGTAACCCGCGCCATATACCGTTTTAATGTAGCGGGGATGGCGCGGGTCAGGTTCTAGTTTGGTTCTCAAATGGCGAATGTGTACGCGAATGGTTTCGATATCATCATCTGGATCGTAACCCCAGACTTCCCTAAGGATTTCACTGGGGGAAACTGTCTGACCGTGGCGTTGTAGCAAGCAGTGCAGAAGCTCAAACTCCAAGTGAGTCAGTTTCACTGTCTGACCGAACCATATTGCTTCAAACCGTTCTGGAACCAGGGTAAGCGGTCCGTAGTTGAGAATTTCACTGTGCTTGGCAGCTTGAGGAATTCGGTCAGTACGTCGCAAGAGCGCCCGCACCCGTGCTAGCATTTCTTCAACTTCAAAGGGCTTAGTGAGGTAATCATCTGCGCCAGCATTAAAGCCTTCGACTTTGTCTTGAGTTTGACTTAAAGCCGTTAACATCAACACGGGAATCTCGGCTGTACGCTCATCCCGCCGCAGGCGTTGGCAAACGGTAAATCCATCTACCCTGGGCAGCATCAAGTCGAGCATAATCAAATCTGGCTGTAGCTGGAGAGCTAGCGCCTGACCTTTGATGCCGTCTTCAGCTTGGCTGACATCATATCCAGCCATTTCTAAGTTGACGGCAACGAGTTCTGAAATTGCAGGGTCATCGTCTATGACAAGAATCCTCGGCATTAGTAAAAATTTATTACTACTTATTAAGGATAAATAAGAACCTTTGGTAGATACAAAGATTGCTTTATTGATTATAAAAAATATTTTAAATCTAACATAAAGATTAAGATTAAAGGATTAGGGAACCAAACCTAAACTATACTAAATTTCGGTCTGAATGTGTGACTCCTCTTACAGTCCAGCGTGGTTTTTGCAAAACGGTGTGGTTTTGACTGTCTACACCGCTCTTCGGGCTAGTCGTGATTGGGAACGTACAACCCAAAACCCAGAGCCGCCCTACGAGGAAAAAATCTTTATAGGTGCCCAAGGGGTACCGATTTTTGGCTGGGTAGCTATCCCTGAAAATGCTCATACCACTATCGTCGGCACTTATGGCATTACAGGCGATTTGGATGACCAATGGTATCTGAGGCTGCTGGGGCGCAAAGCATATGCTCAAGGGTATGCCGTCGTACTCTTTGATTGGCGTGCCCACGGTAAGACAGCTCAGTTGTCGCCAACGTTGACAAGTGATGGGTTGTACGAGGGAGAAGATTTTGTTCGCATTAGCGCCGCTGCCAAAGCAATGGGATGCCCAGGAAAATTTTGGTTTACGGGGTACTCTTTGGGGGGGCAATTGGCGCTATGGGCAGTGAAAGCTGCTGTGGAATTAACTAGAGAGGATGAAAATTTAGGGCTAGAAGACAGCGACATTGGCGGTGCTGCAGTCATTTGTCCAAGTTTGGATTCAGCGCGATCGCTCTCTTTTCTCGTCAAACACCCTGTGGGAAAATATTTTGAAAGGGCGATCGCGCGGCAGTTGAAAAAACTCGCGTGGCGAATTCATGATGCTCATCCTGGAACTATTGACCCGCAAGCGATTGAAAGAGCAAACAGTATCTGGGGTTTTGACGAGGAACTGGTAATACAGCGATTGGGTTTCCCCACAGTGGAAGCTTACTATGACGCAAGTAGCGCTTTACCACTGCTGCCAAACCTCACAAAACCGACTTTAATTATATACGCTGAAGATGACCCATTCTTTGAACCAGCAATCATACCTGAATTGCAAGCCGCCTGTGCTAACAACCCAAAGATAGATTTAGTACTAACTCGTTACGGTGGTCATGTTGGCTATATAAGTAGTAAAGAGTGTCAGCGCCAAGCAAAAGACCCTGATAAATGGTGGGCATGGAATCGGATTTTAGAGTGGATTGGTAAGCAGGAAAAGACGAAATCTATTCATCTGACTTCACAATCAGATGTATCAAAGCATCAATTAGGCGATCGGTACGCCTCTAATTAACAATTAACTGGACATTAGTGGAAAAAGCATACATATATCCATCGTTGCGATGAATTGACTTACAGTACTTATGCCTTACAGGGCTAACTTTACCTTTTGGAGTTCTCCCGCGCAAAAACACCACTTTCTCGTACGGTTAATCGACCAACATGAGTTCCGGCAAACTTTCCGGTAGGAAGAATAGCCCGAACCATATCACCCGTTTGAAACCCAAAGAAGGTTTTGCAGCGGGTTCTATGCTTAACAGGGAAGCCATATTTGTTGGTTGTACACATTTGACGGTTTCCCCATCCTTTTGCGGCAATCAACAGAGGCTGCGTTGTCAGTACTTGTAACGTTTCAACAACCCCAACACAAGCAGCATCTAGCCAATGAGTTTTGGGTAGCCCAAGGCGAACAAACGAGTCTTGCTTGTGGCATGGCGACGCTGATTGGAATGCTGCTAATGTCCTTTCTCTTATTGGAGCGGTCTTTGTAAACCCGCTTCGAGGTTCAATCCTTTCTTGTGAGAGGATTAGGGCTACTGAAAGCCCCGCCCTTCTAAGGCTGGGGTAGTTTACGTATCATTTTTCAAATATACTGTCGTATAAACAATCTTATCGATAAGTTCCTTGATTTTTTTGGGTTTTTTTAACATTAAATGCACCTTTTTTAAATATATATTTAGATAGATAAATAAAAGTATAAAGTATAACTTAAGGGAAATTCAAAATATGCCCTACGGGTACTCCACGCTTTGCGTGCAACTCTTTTGCAGCAAGGCACAAATTTATAAATTCAAACAGGATAATCTCACCATAACTTGGAAACTTGCATAATTTTTTTGATTTTCATTCATTTTTTTATTTTTAACACTATTAAGCTGAAACATTTGCCAAAATGCTACTAAAGGTGTATGGTTTCACTACCCTGCTGTACTTTAAGGTATGTGGCAAGGGTGTACCCAAGACAAGCAGTTTCCAAGTGATGATAACCTCCACCAAAGCACGAGCAAGATAATTCTTGTGCCCTGATATGTGCAAATGAAAACTGCTAGGAATATAACTAAACTATTAAGTTTAGTTTAGATATATTATTAAGACTAAATAAGACTAAATAAGACTAAACGGTTTAGTTTTACACCCAATGGTAGCAAACTATGCTTGAAAACTCCAATTTCGAGGGTCCATCTCCTCTCAAACCGATTTTCCGTCCACCTGTTCTGATGGCTGTACTGGCAACTATAACAGCAGGAGGGGTCGGTGCTTACACGGTACAAAGAACCCGAAATTCCAACGCTGAAGCAGTAAAGAAGCAGCCAATTCCAGTAGTACAAGTAAAAACGGTGACAGCACTGGGACGCTTGGAACCAAAGGGAGAAATCATTAAACTTTCTGCGCCTGCATCGGCAGAAGGGAGTCGAGTTGAAAAATTGCTGGTCAGGGAAGGAACTAAGATTAACGAAGGACAGATAGTTGCGATTTTGGACAGTCGCGATCGCCTGGCTGCAGCACTAGCAGAAGCACAAGAGCAGGTACGAGTCGCCCAGGCAAATCTGGCGCAGGTAAAAGCGGGTGCCAAACAGGGAGAAATAGAAGCGCAAAAAGCAGCTATTGCCCGCATCCAAGCAGAACAAGACACGGAAATTCCAGCACAACAAGCAACCATTGCTCGCTTAGAGGCAGAAAGAGATACGGAAATCGAGGCACAACAAGCAACGATTGGTCAACTGGAGGCACAGCTAAACAATGCCCTAGCGGAATACCGACGCTATCAAACACTTTATCAACAAGGGGCGATTTCTGCTTCGTTCCAGGATACCAAGCGCTTGACTCTCACGACAGCCCAGAAACAAATAGCACAAGCACGAGCCAACCTTAAACGCATCCAAACATCCCGAGAACAACAAATAGCAGAAGCACGAGCCAACCTCAAACGCATCCAAACATCCCGAGAACAAGAAATAGCAGAAGGCAGGGCGACCTTAAATAAAATTGCGGAAGTCCGTTCTGTGGATGTAGAAGCAGCCCAAGCAGAAGTCAATCGTGCTAAAGCCGCCGTAAAAAGAGCAGAGGCAAATCTCAGACAAGCTTTTGTGCGATCGCCCGAAGAAGGTCAAGTCCTCAAAATTAATACCCGTCCTGGAGAATTGGTGTCTACAACTGACGGTATTGCAGAGATTGGGCAAACGAGTCAGATGTATGCAGTCGCAGAAGTATACCAAAGTGATATTAACAAAGTGCGTTTAGGGCAACGAGTGCGGCTACAGAATGAGTCCCTACCTGATCAATTGGTGGGAACTGTGGATCGTTTGGGGATGCAAGTACAACGGCAGAATGTTATTAACAGCGACCCCACAAGCAATATTGATTCCAGAGTCGTGGAAGTCCATGTACGACTCGATGAGCCATCCAGCCAGAATGCTGCTAGATTCTCCAATTTGCAAGTAAGGGCGGTAATTGAACTGTGATTGGACTTATCTTCCAGCAAATTCAGCAACTACGGCGGCGAACGCCATTAGGATGGCTGCAACTGAGTCACCAGAAAAGCCGTTTTTTGGTAGCATTATCAGGCATTGCCTTTGCCGATGTTCTCATGTTCATGCAGCTGGGATTTCAGACTGCCTTGTTTGACAGCAACACCAGACTCCATCACAGCATGGAGGCAGACATTTTTCTCATCAGTCCCCAAGCACGTAACCTGGCATATTTGTCTACATTTTCTCGGCGACGACTATTGCAGGCAATGGATATACCGGGGGTGAAGTCAGCAGAGGGAATGTATCTTGGCTTTATCGATTGGAAGAATCCTCAAACGCGCAAACAGACTGGCATACTCGTTATAGGGATCAATCCCGATAAACCAGCGTTTAATTTACCAGAGGTGAACAGCCAATTAAACGCCATCAAGCTGCCAGATACCATGCTGTTTGACAGTGGTTCTAGAGGAGAGTATAACAAGGTATTTGCCCAAATTGAGCAGGGGAAACCTGCCACCACCGAAATAGGACGGCGGACGATTACCATTAATGGCTTATTTAAAGTGGGAGCTTCCTTTATAGCTGATGGTACCTTAATAACCAGCGACCAGAACTTTTTGCGAGTATTTCCCAGACAACAGCCTGGGGCTGTGAATCTGGCTTTGATTCAACTGCAACCAGGGTATGACCCAAAGCAAGTCGCAACTGCCTTAAAATCCCAGCTAGCAGATAAGAATGATGTCAAAGTCTTGACAAAAGAGGAATTTATTGAATTTGAGAAGAACTATTGGCAAACAAACACTGCGATCGGCTTTATCTTTAGCCTAGGTGTAACGATGGGCTTTCTGGTGGGGGTGATTATCGTATATCAAGTCCTTTCCACCGATGTCAATGCCCATATGAAAGAATACGCCACCTTCAAAGCAATGGGGTATCGCAATGCCTACTTGCTAGGAGTGGTGTTTGAAGAAGCAATCATTCTGGCGGTGTTAGGGTTTTTACCAGGTGTCACCGTATCCTTTGGGCTGTACGCCATGACACGGAACGCCACCAACTTACCAGTGATCATGACCTTGGCAAGAGCAATTCAGGTACAAGTACTGACCATAATTATGTGTATGATTTCTGGCGCAATTGCTACGCGCAAAGTCCAATCTGCTGACCCCGCTGATATGTTCTAAACTCATGTTGTACAGAGGACACGGGGAGGCACAGAGTAACTAATGACTAATGAAGATGTAGAGACGCTTCAAACAGCGCGTCTCTACAAATGACTAATGACTAATAACTAATGACTATGAAATCTGTCATATCTGTTCAAAATCTCAACCACTACTTTGGTAAAGGTCAACTCCGCAAACAAGTGCTATTTGACATCAGTTTGGAGATAAACGCCGGTGAAATTATTATTATGACAGGTCCGTCTGGTTCTGGTAAAACCACACTTCTAACCTTGGTAGGTGGGTTACGTTCAGCCCAGGAAGGGAGTTTGCGGGTGTTAGGACAAGAACTCTGTGGTGCAAATGCAGGAAAACTCACACTAGCACGACGCAGTCACGGCTATATTTTCCAAGCACACAACCTGCACGGTAGCTTAACAGCAGTGCAAAACGTCAGGATGGGTTTGGAACTGCACAAGGGTATTTCCCCACAAGAAATGCACAGACGCTCCGCCGAGATGCTAGAGGTGGTAGGATTAGGGCATCGTCTCAATTACTACCCAGATGACCTGTCGGGGGGACAAAAACAACGGGTGGCTATAGCCCGTGCGCTGGTGAGTCAACCCAAAATTGTTCTCGCAGACGAACCTACCGCCGCCCTTGATAGTAAGTCGGGTCGAGATGTAGTGAACCTGATGCATAAACTAGCAAAAGAGCAAGATTGTACCATTTTGTTGGTGACTCATGACAATCGCATCTTGGATATAGCCGATCGCATTGTTTATATGGAAGACGGTAAGTTAGCAAAAGCCCCTGCTACCGTTGGTTGACGTACTCCCCGCGCCTCAATGCACGGGGATTCTCAATCATATGTTTCAATGTAGGCTAAAGCCATACATTTCCACCTTTGTTCCTGTTTCTTAGACTCTTAACTAGATTGTTACCAATCCCCGCTCCTACCGTCTCCGCAGGCAATTTTATTTAAAGTCTACGACGCGTCCCGCCGCCGACTACGGTACAGTCATTCAGACTACGTTTCTACTCTCGGAGTCCACTCAAGGATATCCTGTATGGGTCGTCACCCAGTACCTTGTGCAATTCTACCAAAGAAACAACGAGTTAAAACTCGTTATCGTCGGGTTTCATCCCCCCCTTAAAAACACAGATGTAGTTTTCCTCCGTGCGTCAAACTACATCTTCCCTTCGGGACGCTACGCGAACAGGGGTTCTCACCCTGCCAATATGTTTTGATAGCAATAGACATTATTGTTCTTTTATTTTGCCCATTGCCCAAAAGACAGATATCTGCTGTTTAGCTTGGGCAAAGGCGCTGCTGATCAGCTACTGATTGCGTTGTTGACGACGAGTACGCATTTCCTCCCGATATTTTTGCAGTTGCTGTTTTTGCTCTGGAGTCAGGACTGCATCAATCTGGGTTTTCTGTGACTGCATGACTTGACGCATTTGGTTTTTCTGCTCATCAGTCAGATTCAAAGCAGCAAACCCACCCCGCTTTCCCTGGCGGTTTTGCATAGCGGTTTTTAACTGTTCTCGTTGCTGTTCAGTGAGAATTTTCTCCATTTCGGCGCGGGTACTGCTGCGGATTTCTTTGATTTTGGCTTTTTGTTCATCCGTCAGTCCCAAACGTTGCAGTGCTCCCCCTTTTTCCTGAGATTGTGCAACAACTAAGGGTGAAGAGGAGTTCGCCTCTGCTTTGACTGCGAGGGAGGTTGCACTTAAACTAAGAGCGATCGCCGCACCAATGAGTGATAAGTTTTTGAGTTTCATAAACTACCGCTGGGTTTCTCCTGCTTGATACTACTATCATAAAAATTTAAGTTTAAGGGTTACATGAGGAGAAAGTCACGAATACACCCATGACTTTAGTCATGGTCTATACAAGGAAATTCATCAGGCAACCTTGAAGTGCTTCGTTATCGGATGAATAATGGTGAAATTGTTTCTAATGATTGGAAATTTATATTTTTTTGTCAATCCGTAAATTCTCTGATTTTTACCCAAAAAGAGAGAAATGAAAAAATATACAAATTATACGCGCATTAGCTGAGCAATCTCTATAGCGGTTCGGGAGTTGAGTGCAATACATCAAGAAGTAAGAACCACAGATGGACACAGATGGACACAGATAAATAATTACTTCATCCAAACGAGAAGCGCTATAAAGCCAACCCTGTTTCTCAGAAAAATCAGATTTTTAGGATTATTATAATAACTAGTTGAACTTGGGTATTTTTTTGTGACCCGTCCAATTCAATTCAACAATCATCCTTTTCGATTTCTCCTTTATTTGGAGTGGATATTGCTAGCGTTTGCTGCTTTGACAGCAGCGCTACCATCTCACTCATACCGACTTCAGGCTAGGTTTCCCGAACTGACAATTTGTAGTCTGATGCTTTTTGGTTTGATGGGCTTAAGATTGCCCACTCGTAACCATATAACTAAAATAGTTTACACCGCAGCAGAAATATTTTTAATTTTAATAATTGATTTTTTCGGAGGAAGAACTGCTCGAATTTTTCCTTTTTTTTACGTAATATTAGTGACTCGTAGTTGCTTAATTTTCCAGTTACCAGGTCGCTTGGTAGTGACAGCTTTATCATTTGTTTTATTTTTGATAACATTTAGAAGGCGATTTGCACGCATAGCATTATCACCTGCATCACAAGAGCGTTTTTTGTTTTTTACTTTAAGTTTTGTGCTGGTATTCGGATTAGCTTTATTGTTTGTTTTACTGTTGATGAATGCAGTTATATCTGAGCGAGAAAGTCGAGAGAAACTAGCAATTGCTAATGAAAAACTCCGTCAATATGCTCTGCAAATTGAAAATCAAGCCACTCTTGAAGAACGCAACCGTATTGCTCGTGAAATACACGATTCATTAGGACACTCTCTGACAGCTTTAAATTTGCAATTAGAAACTGGTTTGAAGCTTTGGCAATCTAATCCAACAAAAGCGCAAGCTTTCTTAGCAAAGGCAAAAGAGTTAGGTTCTAAGGCGCTACAAGATGTGCGTCAATCAGTTTCTACTATGCGTTCTCATCCTTTGCAAGAGCAATCTTTAGAACAGGCGATCGCCTCACTTGCAGAAAATGTTCAGCGTTCAACTGGTGTCGCACCAATTTGTCAAATTCAGTTATCTCAACCTCTCCCAGTTGAAATGAGCACTGCTATCTACCGCATCGTCCAAGAATCATTTACAAATATCTGTAAATATGCCCAAGCCACAGAAGTTAAACTAGAAATAACCACAACTAAAAACAGTTTGCAGTTGACGATTTCGGACAATGGTATCGGGTTTGATTTTACGCAAAATACTACAGGTTTTGGACTTCAAAGTATGCGCGATCGCACTTTGGCACTAGGAGGCTATTTTAATATTAACAGCGCTCCTGGTTCAGGTTGCCAAATTACAGCTACTATTCCTCTTTCTAGGTCTTTACTAACTCCTCTGGGAAACTCATGACTAACATGATTCAAGTCTTAGTTGTAGATGATCAGAGTTTAATTCGTCAAGGATTAAAAGCTTTATTGGAATTAGAACCGGATTTAGAAGTAGTAGGAGAAGCAGAAAATGGGGAAATGGCACTTCATTTCATGGAAGAATTGTCCCCAGATGTGGTACTAATGGATATAAGAATGCCTGTTATGGATGGTGTTGCAGCCACTCGGGAAATTCAAAAGGGTTTTCCCGAAATTAAAGTCTTAGTGCTGACAACTTTTGATGATGATGAATATGTGAAGGCGGCGTTACAAAATGGAGCAATGGGTTATTTGCTCAAAGATACACCCTCAGAAGAGTTAGCTGTTGCTATTCGTGCCGTCTACAAAGGATACACTCAATTAGGACCAGGAATAGTTAAAAAACTTTTAACTCAATTTTCCAGCGTAACGCCGACTCAGTCATCGCCTCCGCCACCTAGCTTAGCTGAACTTACTCCGAGAGAAAAAGAAGTTTTGCAATTAATTGCTACGGGTGCTAATAACCGAGAAATTGCACAGCAACTTCATATTTCTGAGGGAACAGTGAAGAACCATGTCACGAATATTTTGAATCGTTTAAATTTGCGCGATCGCACCCAAGCTGCAATTTTTGCTAATTCTTTTTTGCCCTATTTAAATGACGATAGTTAAAATTTGAAAGCTACTTAAATAATTTTAGACACTCTTCTCTTAAAACCCCTCTTTGCACCTTGATTTTTCTAAAGCTTTTAGCAATAACCTCTTCACAGGATATGTTGATTTGAGATTGATGAACCGAAACTAAATCTTCAATAGAAGCACCATAGACAATTTCTGATATACCCGTCCAAACGCAAGCAGTTGCACACATCGGACAAGGTTCACCAGTGGTATATATGGTATAACCTTCTAAAGAAGGGTTTTGAAGTTGAGCGGTTAAATTGCGAATGACATTAATCTCTGCATGGGCAGAAGGGTCGCTGTCTCGCTTCACAGTATTATAAGCTAGAGCAACTACTTGGTTATCTTTGACAATCACAGCACCGTAAGGCGCATCTCCTTTCTTTGCTTCTTCCAGCGCCAAACGCATAAATTCTTCTGAGTTCATATAAGCTTAAGAGCCGAAAATTATTATTATCAAAAATATAACACATTCAATTTTATTGCATTAAGCAGTGCTAAATTATCAGCCTTGAGGTAAAAATAAGAAATGACAGGCTCAGCATTTGGTACTCAGGACTATTGTGCTGCATTTGTTAGACGTGGCTTTTGTGAATTATGTTACTTACCAGAGAAAAAACAGCATTTTACTTGCAAGACTTGGAGACACCAGTAGGTAAATCTGTGAATTTAACCATTGCTGGTCTGGTTTTTCTATCTTCAGTAAGTTTTGTAGCACAAACTTATAATATTCCTGACAATTTACGGCTACTTTTAGATGGTATAGACCAGGCAATTTTGTTAATTTTTGCAGCAGAGTATTTACTGCGGCTGTGGAGTGAAGAAAATAAAATTAAGTATTTCTTTAGTTTCTATTCAATCATTGACTTAATGGCAATTTTGCCATTTTTTCTAGGCGCAGATGCTATCAGCTTTATCCGACTGCTGCGATGGTTCCGAATTTTACGGTTAATCAGGTTTATAGATAATAAATTTTTATTTGGTATTAGTACAGAAGATACTTTGATTTCTGTACGGATATTATTTACTTTATTTGCAATTATTTTTGTATACTCTGGTTTAATTTATCAAGTAGAGCATCCTGTTAACCCAAAAAATTTTGCAACTTTTTTGGATGCTTTTTATTTTTCCATTGTGACAATGACAACTGTGGGTTTTGGCGATGTCACTCCAATTTCTGAACTAGGTCGCCTGCTAACAGTGTTGATGATTTTAACAGGTATTGCCCTCATTCCTTGGCAAGTAGGTGATTTGATCAAGCGATTAGTCAAAACCGCTAATCAGGTGGAAACCGTTTGTTCTGGATGTGGTTTGTCTTTCCACGATGCAGATGCTATATTCTGCAAGAATTGTGGAACGAACTTGAGAAAAGATTGACTAAAAAAGAACTGAGAAATCAGAATTTAGAAGGTTTTTTGCTTGCATATTGAGATTGTGCTCCACAAACTGGCAAATAATTGCGTCTAATAAAAATAAGTGGCTATTTGCTAGTTAAGAGTGCGACTGGAGAACTTTACTTAAGTAATATATTATACTATATAGTCGGATGCATCAAAAATTTTTACATTTGGAGTGCCAAAAAAAATAATTTTTTATAACTTAAGGTAGATGTTAAAAAGATTATTATATTAAATATAGCGTTTTGCTCTCTTACAAGTGTGATTTTGGCACTTTGCATCTGCCATTTTTATCAGCACCGTCAGGTGACTTGTCAAGATTTTTCGCTCTCCATGAGTGCGCCCCACTTGATGGGTGTCTTAGGGGTACTCATAGTTTACTTCTGATTTCACAAGTATCCAGTTTGAGATGAGGTTAATATAGATGCTCCTGGCAGATGTGGCGATGAGTAGCACTTACGATCCACGGCTTGTGGCGCTTTCGATAGTGATAGCTGTCCTTGCTTCGTACACCGCTGTTGATTTGGCTGGGCGGGTAACAGCAGCTCAGGGACGGGCCAGACTTGCATGGTTAATTGGCGGCGCGATCGCCATGGGAATGGGCATCTGGTCAATGCACTTTGTTGCTATGCTCGCCTACAGTTTCCCGATACCGATGAGCTATGACGTGTGGATTGTGCTGCTGTCAATATTGCCTGCGATTATTGCCTCGCTTGGCGCACTTTTCCTCGCCAGTCGCCAGTTCTTGAGTCAGCGACGATTGCTCATTGGTGGAGTGTTAATGGGCATTGGGATTGCGTCGATGCACTACATTGGTATGTTAGCAATGCGAATGCAAGCAGCGACTCAGTATCAGCCTGTGCTGTTTATACTTTCTATAGTCATCGCTATAAGTGCGTCGATACTAGCGCTGTGGATTGCCTTTCACCTGCGTTTGCAGATTGGTAAAGGCAGTATACGACGCAAGATTTTGAGTGCATTGGTTATGGGGGCTGGAATTTCCGGGATGCACTATACAGGGATGGCTGCTGCGTCTTTCACACCAACTCAGGTGAGGGGTGCAGGCACAGCAGCCCAGGAAATGCAAGCTTCTTTTACTTGGCTGGCTGTGGGCATCGGCATTGCTACGCTGATTATCTTGAGTTGCACGCTGCTGACTGCCTTCGTAGATCGGCGAATAGTGACTCAAGCAATGCTCCTCAAACAGCAACAAGCAGAAGCTGAGCGATCGCAGCTATTTACCGAAGTTACTCTCCGCATTCGGCGTTCTCTCAAGTTGGAAGATGTCCTCAACACAGCCGTCACTGAAGTCAGGAAAGCACTCAATCTAGACCGCGTTATCGTCTACTACTTCAATCGTGATTGGAGTGGCACGATCATCGCCGAGTCGGTAGCACAGGGTTGGATGAAAACGTTAGGAAAAACAGTCGATGATCCGTTTCGCGAAGATTACATCGAAATGTACAAAAATGGTCGAGTCCGAGCTACAAATAACATTTACGAAGCGGGTTTTACAGATTGTCACCAGAAAATTCTAGAAGGCTTTCAAATTAAAGCCAATATCGTTGCACCTCTTTTACAAGATAATGAGCTTTTGGGTTTATTGTGCGGTCACCAATGTTGTGGACCTCGCATCTGGCAGAAGTCAGAAATAGATTTGTTCGGGCAATTAGCTATTCAGGTAAGCATTGCTCTAGAACAAGCAAATCTTTTGCATCAATTGCAACAGGCACAAAAAGTGCTGCGGGTACGTGACCTGGCGATCGCCGCCGCTAGTAACTCTATCATCATTACAGACCCGCATCAGCCAGATAATCCGATCGTCTTTTGCAATGCCGCATTTGAAACCGTCACTGGTTATTCACCAAAAGAAGTGCAGGGACGTAACTGCCGATTTTTGCAAGGACCTGACACCGATCCAGATACTATTGAGGAAATACGCACAGCAGTACAACAGGAGCGTGAATGTCATGTCATTATCAAGAATTACCGCAAGGACGGTACCGCGTTTTGGTGTGAATTAAGCATTTCGACCGTGCGAGACGTAACTGGGAATGTGATAAATTTTGTCGGCGTGCAATCAGACATTACCTCACGCAAGCAGGCGGAAGAGGAATTGAAGCGTAGTAAAGAAACTCTCCAACGTCAACTTGTAGAACTTATTAGCGAGGTTCAAGAGGTCGCCAAAGGTGATCTGACAGCTCGGGCTGAAATTACAACCGGTCAAATCGGGATAGTCGCTGACTTTTTCAATGTGATCATCGAAAGCTTGCGGCAAATAGTTATTCAAGTGAAACAAGCTGCCCAACAGGTCAATGTTTCTGTGGGGGAAAACTCTCATGCTATCAGTCAATTAGCAGATGAAGCACTCAATCAGGCTGAAGAAATTACCCGCACCATTGATTCAGTCGATCAAATGAGCCTCTCTATTCAAGAAGTCGCCAATAGTGCCCATCAAACAGCAGAAGTTGCTCGCGCATCTGCGAGTACTGCCTTAGTTGCAGGTGAAGTCATGGAGCTTACTGTTTCTAGCATCTTAAATTTACAAAAGACAATTACTGAAACAGCCGAAAAGATAAAACGTTTCGGTGAATCATCCCAAGAGATTTCTAAAGTTGTGACATTGATTAATCAAATCGCATTGCAAACCAATTTATTATCTATCAATGCCAGTATTGAAGCCTCCCGCGCTGGTGAAGAAAATCAAGGCTTTATTGTCGTCGCTCAAGAAGTCGGTCGCTTAGCAGCCGAGTCAGCCGAAGCGACCAAAGAAATTGAATACATAGTACAAAATATCCAATCAGAAACCAACGCAGTCGTCGAAGTGATAGAACAGGGAACGACTCAGGTCGTGGAAAGCGCTTACCTAGTTAAAGACGTTAAGCAAAGCATGGAGCGAATTGTAGAAGTGTCTCGTCAAATCGACGAGTTGGTGGAGTCGATTTCTCTGACAACAGTGTCTCATGCTCAAACTTCTCAAGCTGTCTCTCTTTTAATGAAGGAAATTACCAAAGCATCAGTTCGCACTGCTGATTCGTCTCGCGTTGTGTCTACGTCTTTACAACAAACTGTAGAAGTCGCGCAGCAATTACAAGCATCGGTGAGTGTATTTAAAACTGAAGTGTAATTCATCAAAGTTAAAACCGAACTTTCCTTATAAGGTTATGATTCTGTTTGCATCCAATTTTCCAAAATAATTCCCGGAACTTTCAACATATCAGAATCATTAGAAACCAGAATTAAGCCGCGTGTTATTGCCGTTGCTGCTAGGCTCACAACCAAGATAAATTAATACTTTTCGCCGACTAATTCCACGAAATGGCTCTTTTCGTGGAATGCTCTATGTTTTGTCTATAAACCCCAAAATTTTTCGTTCTCCATTATGCAATCACAAGCGAAGATTACACGTCTGCTAGCAGTCTTGCCTTCCTAAGAAAGAATTGTAGTACAGTCTCTTCTTTGGAAATAATATCCGCTTTGCTGTCCATACCTAATTGAATGGAACACTGTTGTTTGCCCTTACCTAATAAAACGCTTTCTGGCTCAATTGTGACTTCATAAAAAGCACTTGGTGCACCCAACTTCTGGCTGGCAACTGTTGTAGTGCTGCTAGGAGCATGACCATTAGCGTTGGGTGAAATCGCATCTGGGGAAATCGTCTTCACCTGGCCCTTGAGGGTGCCGTAGTCTGGATAGGGACAAGCAGAAACCCGCAAATGTACCTTTTGACCTATCTTAACTTTGCTTATTTCTTGAGAGTCAACTACAGCCTTTACCACTAAGCCAGTGTTACTGGGAGCGATTTGGGCAATTTCATCTCCAGAACGGACAGTCTGGCTAGAATTTCGCAAGTTTAACTTAAACAAAGTACCATCGGCGGGGGCAGAAATTATGGTTTGACTGAGGTCGATTTCCACTTGTTGAAGTTCGCTGCTGTCCCTTTCTAGCTGTTTTTCAAGTTCAATCTGTTTCTGGATAATGGTTTGATGTTCTTTAGCTAAGGTGGCGAGAGTGGCTTTTCCCATGGCTTTTTCTTGGCCAAGACGCTCTGTTGCTATTGCTAGTTCTGCATTACTGGGATTCAGGGCAGTTTGAGCGCGTAACCGTCTAGCAACAGCCGCTGAGACCGCTTGTTGTAAACGTTTTATTGTTTGTTTTTGTGCTCCAACTGCTGCTATTTGTGCTGACACTGCTTGTTCCTGTTGTTTGACAGCTAGTTTTACCTCCTCCAATTGATCCAAAGTAAGGGCTCCTTCTTTAGCTGCACTTTTATATCGGTCTTGCTTTGATTGAGCTGCCTTCAAAGAAGCCTCGGCTGCCCTTAAAGTTGCTTGTGTTGATTTTAACTGCTCCTGGGCTGTATGCAATTCTTCCTGAGCTATCCCGATATTGGCTTCGGCTTCTTGGACTTCGGTTACCGTAGTAATTTGTTTATCTCGATATTCGCGGTGGCGACCGCTCAATTCTGCATTTGCAGAGGCAATAGCACGGTTAATCCTGTCAGTTTCAGCTCCTATTTGGCTATTAAGGGCGTTGATTTGGGCTTTGACTTGCATCAGTTGTAATTTAGCTTGTTCGATGTTGCTTTGCAGTTGGTTCTTTTTGGTTTGTAGTTTGGAATCATCAATAGTGGCAATCACATCTCCTTTTTTGACAGTTTGATTTTCTTTGACGGCGATGTGTATAACTGTGCCTTCTGTCGCTGCTTGCACAATTCTTAATTCACCAGCAGGACGAACAATGGCCTGTCCTTTCACAGTTACTTTATATTTGGCAACAGCAGCAACTGGGATAGCTAAACTCAATACACAGAGGATAAACAATCCACCAAAGTTTGTCCAACGACTGATAGGAGGTAAAAATTCCTTTTCAGCAGTGAATGAAGAGTCAGAATAAAATTGGTTAAACATAGCAAAATGAGAGAAAAAAAAGAAAATAAAGGTTAGGAGTGTAATAGAATCAAGGCTAAATTTTGAAAGTTATGGCGTTCACAAATGGAATGAACCACAGATGCACACAGATAAGTTTGTATTTCATGGCACTGCATCTTGAACTTGACTAATGACCAGTCACAAGCGATCGCACAAAACCATTTTTAGATGGGAGAAAATCGTCTAGAAAATCTAAGTGGCTGCCGGGAATGTGACGTAATTCTTCTGGAGTTCCTTGGATTGTTACACGTCCTTGTTCTAAGAGGACAATCCAATCAGCCCGCTGGATAACTTTGGGACGGTGGCTAATCATAATTGTAGTTTTCCCTTGGCGGTAATAGAAAAGTTTATCTAACACCTCAGCTTCACTTACTGGGTCAAGAGCCCCAGTGGATTCATCTAAAATAAGTATTGGCGGGTCAGTCACTATAGCTCTAGCTATGGCTAATCTTTGCCGTTGTCCACCAGAGAGATTAGCACCAAATTCTCCTAAAACTGTTTGATATTTGTCGGGAAGTTTTCTAATAAATTCATCTGCACCTGCTATTTGGCAAGCTTTCACAATTTGTTCAAAAGTAATATTAGGGTAACTAAAGCGGAAGTTGTCGATTATTGAGCGACTCCAAAAGTGAGGTTCTTGAGGTACTAATACCACCTGCTGACGCAGACATTCCAATGAGAGGTCTTGCTGATTATAAATGTCATAGCAAATATTCCCTGACTGGGAGGAATATAAACCGGCAATCAATTTAGCTAAGGTACTTTTACCACAGCCAGATTTCCCAATTAAGGCAATAACTTGACCACCTTTGATATTCAAGGAAAAATCTTGCAGAAGGTCAACTCTACCCGCATGATGAAAATTGAGGTCAGTGCAGGTAATATCAGCATCGCCAGGAATTTCTGCCCAAGGTTTTTTAAAGTCGTTTTCATCTTCTGGAGTCGCATCAATCACCTCTGTCAGACGTTGAATCACAATTTGAGCAGTGATAAACTCATCAGCTAACCCAATGACAGAACTTAAAAAACCTAGAAAGTTGCCACTCATACCGTTAAACATCAACAATTGCCCAATGCTTAAAGTATGATTAATTACCAAATGGCTGCCCAACCACATCACGCCAATATTAATCAAAGTCGAAAAAATACCTGTAATAGTACCGCTGTAAAGTCCCAGTTGCATACGACTCCAGCTTAGGTTAGCAAGGCGACCATAATTGGTTTGATACTCTTCCCAAGCTTGGGGTGTAGCTTGAGTCGTTTTTAACACCTGAACACCGCGAAATGTTTCAACAAGAAAGCCTTGATTTTCTGTACCTAGTACCAGCAGATTGCGGCTTTTCTGACGTAATGCAGGCAGAAACAGTAGGTTAATCGCTGTGACGAGAATAAATGCAATGATAGAAGCAACAGTCAATTCCCAACTGTAGAACAGCATCAAACCCAAAGAAACCAGAGCAATAAAAAATTGGCTAGGTAAACCAAGAACAATTTGGGAAACTAGGGCATTTATTGCATTCACATCTGCAATACGGCTAACGACTTCCCCACTACGACGCCCTTCAAAGTAGGATAGGGGCAAGTGCAAAAGTTTTCGCCCATATTCTAAAATTAAGCCTAATTGCAGACGTTGAGCAAAGTGACCAATGAGGTTAGATTGTACCAAAGCGATCGCACTCCTGATCAGGTTCATGGCGATAACCCCAATTGCTACAGTGCCTAAAAGTTGGGTATCTCCCCGTACCAGTACATCATCGGTAAGCAATTGCATCATAAAAGGTGAGGCGAGGGAAAGTAGTCCAATCACGATGTTGATGGCAATTGCTTGAGCTAGTATGAATCGATAGGGCCAAACTCGTTGGAGGTAACGAGCAAAACCACCGATTTTATCTGACTCTTGTTGATAAAAGCGGCTGTCGTCTGGTTGGAGTAGCAACATTACGCCATTAGCCCAACCGATCATTAACTCTTTGCGAGTCAGGTAACGAATACCAACGGCAGGATCGACAATTACGTATTTCTTGCGTTTCATACCGTATAAAACTACCCAATGATAGCCTTTCCAGTGAATCACAGCTGGTAGAGGAACTTCGTGCAATCGGTCGAGTAACTCTGCGTTAGCTTTCACTTGACGGGCATTAAATCCCAGGACTTCTGCACCCCGCTTCAAACCTAGCAAGGAAGTTCCCCGCGCACCAGTACCTACCGCTTCTCGTACTCGGTTGAGAGTAAAGGTACGTCCGTAGTGTTTAGCAATTGTAGCAAGGCAAGCAGCGCCGCAGTCTTCTTCTGAGTGTTGTAAAACAGTTTGGTATTTCATAATTAGGATTCAAGAAATAGGAATACAAAATTCAAACTTCAAAAAACTAAGGCAGACTTTTGAATGAGAGCAGTTGTCAGCAAATGAATGATATGCTTTATATTCAAATTATCTAGGAGATAAAAATTTTATAGTTGAGGTAAAATCAGGACTAGATGATTCTGTTTTTTTTCGACATCTCACAAAAATTCAGGTAAATTCAGGGGGTCAATTAGGTGACATTTTTATGTACTTCTGCACAAACTAAAAAAGTCGAGATTTTCATCTCGACTTAGAGAAATATTCAAAGTATGTTGATGGATAAGTTTCTTGACTTCACCTAGCAGCAAACATAAAGCCGACTAGAGCAATTATGAATTAGAAATTATGCAGTCATTGAGTTGGCTTGACAAGTGAGTTTATGCTAGAACACTGTACTTCACTTCATAAGTAGACCCATTTCCAGAGACTCTAATGGGTGGGATATCTCCAGTTGGGTTCTCACTAACAGTGAAACTACCTACAGATTCGTCACCAGAAAATCTGTCGTAATCGATAAGACTGACTTTTGCAGAACCGAAGAATCCGCGACCTTGGTCTACGTAGGCAGTATCTCCTGAAGACATCTGATGCTCTCCCCATACCTTTGTATCATTGATTTTGATATAGAGTTCGTCATCTTTCCCCTTTCCATCAGCACCAGCGACAATAGCTTTAACGCTATGAATCCGTAAGAAGGCACCGCCTTCAATAACAGCAGCTTCTTCAGCAGTTAATTCAGTAAACAATTGAGAATTTTGGTTGTTGGCGTTTGCTTGTTGTTGTGACATGATTTGTTTTTCCTTTCTTTTGTGTCTTGTTTGTTTTTGGATTTCAGCAACCTTTCGTTGCTTCATGTTCAAATTATGTTTGATATTTGAATGGAATTGTTGAGGTAAAATCAGGACTAGATTATTCTGTTTTTTTCGACATCTCACAGAAATTCAGGTAAATTCAGGGGTCAATTAGGTGACATTTTTTATGTATTTCTGCACAAAATAAAAAAGTCGAGATTTTCATCTCGACTTAGAGAAATATTCAAAGTATGTTGATGAATAAGTTTCTTGACTTCACCTAGCAGCAAACATAAAGCCGACTAAAGCAATTATGAATTAGGAATTATGCAGTCATTGAGTTGGCTTGACAAGTGAGTTTATGCTAGAACACTGTACTTCACTTCATAAGTAGACCCATTTCCAGAGACTCTAATGGGTGGGATATCTCCAGTTGGGTTCTCACTAACAGTGAAACTACCTACAGATTCGTCACCAGAAAATCTGTCGTAATCGATAAGACTGACTTTTGCAGAACCGAAGAATCCGCGACCTTGGTCTACGTAGGCAGTATCTCCTGAAAACATCTGATGCTCTCCCCATACCTTTGTATCATTGATTTTGATATAGAGTTCGTCATCTTTCCCCTTTCCATCAGCACCAGCGACAATAGCTTTAACGCTATGAATCCGCAAGAAGGCACCGCCTTCAATAACAGCAGCTTCTTCAGCAGTTAATTCAGTAAACAATTGAGAATTTTGGTTGTTGGCGTTTGCTTGTTGTTGTGACATGATTTGTTTTTCCTTTCTTTTGTGTCTTGTTTGTTTTTGGATTTCAGCAACCTTTCGTTGCTTCATGTTCAAATTATGTTTGATATTTGAATGGAATTGTTGAGGTAAAATCAGGACTAGATGATTCTGTTTTTTTTTCGACATCTCACAAAAATTCAGGTAAATTCAGGTAAATTCAGGTGCCTTATCTTTGCAAGACCTCCACTAAAAAGATTTATGCAAAAAGTCTATTGAGTTTCTCTGGTTCTTGAAGACCATTAACCGAACTGCATACAATACGACTCTCATAAGCTGATTTACGAACCGACAAACTCTGTAGAGAGGCTTGCCATGGCGCGTCTCTACACACCGAAATTTCCACTGATAACCCTTAACCAAGTACTATTGGAACCGTATTCAGGTATTGTTTATCTATAGCAAAATATGGAATAGTGTGATTTAAGTATGTATTTGAGTTTATTCACCCATTCCAGTCAAATAGAAAAGAATGCTGAGATTACAGTTAAAAACTTTATTTATCCTTCCTTTGGTAATCTTTAGCTGGAGTACCTTATCCATTTCCTCACTAGCACAAACTCAGAAATCAACCACAGACAACACTTCGCAGACCAAAATTCGCTTTATTCCAGCTCAAACTAGCCCTCCTCCTGACAGAGGAACACCCCCCTCAAAAGAAGGAACAGGAAGCCGAGGAGACTGTCTTTACAAACAAAATAAGCCACCATTAACTAAGTTAGTGGGTAGTCATAACTTGAAGTTGACTGCTAAAGAGCATCCTACTTTTTGGATATATGTACCTTATTCCTCTACCGAGGCGAACGAGGGCGAATTTTCTTTGCAGGATGGGGATGTGGAGGTATATCGGACTCGTTTTAAGTTAAATGCGACACCTGGAATTGTCAGTGTTAGTCTACCGTCTAGTGTTACACCTTTAGTAGTTGGTAAAGAATATCGTTGGTATTTGGACATCAATTGTCCCAGTTCTGTATCTTCTAGCGAATCATCTACACCAGCTTCTTTGACAGGCGTTGTGCAACGTGTATCAGAATCATCTCAACTTCAACAGGAGTTAAATGCAGCAAAAACACCTCTAGAAACGATTGCTACTTACGCTAAATATGGTATCTGGTTGGAAACCTTGTCGGAGTTAGCGCAACTACGTCTGAAGCAACCACAAGATGTCCAACTGCGCAATGCTTGGGTTGAATTATTAAGCGCTGAAAATGTCGGCTTAGCAAGCATTGCTAATGAGAAAATTGTTGGCAATGTTATAACCAATTCCCTACCAAAATAAAAGATGCCCAATGATATGGACGATGAAAGTCTGTACTTGGAAATTCTTTCAAAAAAGCAAGTTGGACATTGCGTAACGCTTCCGCTTTTGTAGTTTGTGGATTACTAAGTTCTTGGTAGAACTTAATCATAAACTCGGAGGTGGAGGCATCATTAATTTGCCATAAGGTAGCAAGAGTACTGCGTGCCCCTGCGCGAATTGCTACCCCCGCCAGTCCTAATGCAGCTCGTTTGTCTCCCGTTGCAGTCTCACAAGCACTAAGGACGAGTAATTCTATCGGCTTAGCACTTCTTTGATAATCTAAACGTAGTAAGCTATCTAAATCTTTAACTTCAATGCGTTCCTGCCAATCTAAAATAAAAGTCTGTTCTGGGTTAGAACTAAATTTCCCGTGAGTTGCCAGGTGAACAATATTAAAAGGAGTAGAATTAATTTTTTGGCGGATATTTTGTTGCAAAAAATTTTGATTTTCTATAATTTGACTGCGCTTAACTTTTTGTCTAATTCCTGTCAATTCTACTGCTACATTGTCTATATTTCCTAAGCCTTCTTTTTTAAAGCTGGGAGCGTTAGTAGCACCTCCAATTAGGAGACTTAATGATTCTCTTCGTAGTGCTTTTGGTTCAAGTAACTGCAAACCAGAGGTAACACTCACAGCATACCTTTCTACTAAATATTTTTTCCCATCGTAGAGGGCTGCCATTGGTAAGTTCTCTAAAGAACCATCGAGAACAAATACCAAAGTTTTAATGTTGCTTTGCTCTCGGTTTATTGTGCTTTCTAGTTGCGCTTCAAATGGTCTAATTAACCAGTTATACAGTTGTTGAGCTTCTTTTTTAATTTGATTCGGGCTAGTACTGCGTCTTTTTAAAGATTGCCGCAGTTGTCTAGCAGCTTCATCTACTTGCTCTATGAAAACATTTTGATTTCCATAGTGACGCAAGTTATCAGTACCTGGTAATTTGAGAACAACTTCCAAACGGTCTGGCAAAATAATTGGATAAATAACCGCTGTGTAGGGATCTAAATTATCAATATTTACTAATGCTGGTTTAGCGCAAGCATCCCCAAAAAAGTTATCTAATTCTGCTAGTCGGAGTGCTTCCATCACACTACGAACTTGAATCAGATTCTCTCGACTGGGGTTAGGGGAACGCAAGAGCAAATCAACCAATTGCCGATAAACTGGTTCTACGCTATCTCGGAAAGAAAACTGAACTTCTGGATTTAAAATAACTAAATCGTTACGTAAGTTATTCAGGGTATGAAAAGCTTGAGTATAATATATAATTGCCTGAGCATTAGCATCCCGAGTCTGTAATTTCTTTTCTGCTTGAGTTTGCAGAATTTTTCCCATTTGCCACTGCCACTGATAAGCAATATCCGGTGCATTGATCGCCTGAGCAATTACCAAGGCAGATTGAGTAAATTTTATTGCATTTGACCAGTCTAAAGTTGTTTCATAAAATTCCCCGAAAACGCCAAGGGCGTATGATTCAGCTCGTTTATCTGCTAGGGTTTTGGCTTGTTCAACTGCAGTACTCAATATCTGAGAAATTTGTGGAAAATGAGAGATTTTTTTTCCAAAAATCTCCAATTTTATAAGATTTTGAGCAAAATTGACATGAGCATAAACAGAAATTCGACTAGGAGGTAATTGACTAAGAGAGGAGGAAATTTGTGACAGTAAATCTGGTAGAGATGAGTATTGTTCAGTCTCAATTAACAATGTAAACTGATTTAACAATGCTTGATTTCGCGTGATGGGTGACTTTTGAATGAATGCTGCTTGTTGATAGTGGTTTAATGCTTTTTGAGTATATGTTTTAAAATTCTCTGTATCTTTTAATTCTTTTGCTCGGCGTGCGATCGCTATTTCGGTATTGCCTAAACTGAGTAAGGCTTGACTTTGTGTTTGGGGTAAACCTACTTGTTGGGAGATTGCTAAACTAATTTGTAAAATTTCCTGGGAACGCTCTAAATCCTTCCCTTGACGGCGGATATTACCAATATTTAGCAAGCCATTTGCCTTTAAAAAAGAGTCGGGTTGTTTATAAATTTGCTGTTCTACCTGAGCCAAAATCTTCTCAGATCGCCGATAAAGTCCCAATACTTGCAGTGCTAAAGCTTGATTGATTTGGCTACCAATGATACCTACATTATCACCAGCTTGGGTATATAGCATTTCTGCTTTTTGCCAAGTTTCTAAAGCTGCTTCAGCATTGCCCTTTGCCAGTTGCAAGTGTGCTTGCGAGTTCAAAGCCTGAGCGCGAACCTGGTTGAATTCTTTGCTTGGTGGTATTTTTTTTAATAAATTAAAGCTAGTATTAATTGCCGCTTCTGCTTCTTGCCATTGCCCTAGTTTTTGTTGAGCTAAAGATGTAAAACTCAATGCTTGAACCTGTTTAAGTATATCTCCTGCGGCTTGAGAGATTTTTGTTGCCTGCTGTAATGTTCTCGTTGCCTGTGTAAACTGCCCAGCATCATAATATTTTTTACCCTCTTGTAGCAATGCGATCGCCCGCAAGGGCTCGGCTCCCTTTGGGAGCATCGCCGTAAGGCGTGCGCTCTGCGCAATCGGCCTTGGGCGGGTGTTCTGCACCATCGCACTTTGCTGTGCAGTCACAGGAAACAAGGTGGGGATACTCAGGCTAAGTATCAAACTCAAAGTAGCGATTAGTATAAACCGGAAATATCCCATTTTTGAAGGTAAAACAGTCGTAGTGTTTGAGATTCTTGAAATTTAAAATTAGCATCCTACTTTTTTCTTTGACTGTTAGCATCCTTGAGGACTTAACCAAGTACCTTGAGGTGTTGCTACCGCAGGTTCTGCCGTCAGAATCACTGTGCCATCTGCACTCACGATCCAACCTTGAGCTTCAACAATTTTTGCAGATTCGCGGTCTTGTTTATTGAGTTGGTTATTGCTTGTAATAGAAATTGTCTTAGGTAAAACTTGTTGTTCTACTATCCGCCAATCTTCCCAAGCCGCATCCGGATTGAGGACTTCACGGGGAGAGGGAGGCAAACCACCACGACCTGTAACAATAAATTCGCTACCCTCACTGGCTGCAACGCATAAGTTCTGGTTAACTAATCCAGCAACATCAACGATGTCTGCGGGCAATTCTATCAGTCCTTGAGAGGGATCTACCTCTGGGGTGTTGAGTGTTACCTGACCGCTTAAGGAGGGGTTTTTTTGAGAAATGGCAGTAATATCATTACTGAGCAGCTTACTAGGGTCGATTTCTTCCGGGTCATCTGTTCCCAACAAAGTTTGGAGTTCTTGCCGACTCAGTGGTTTTATTCCAAAAATACTTTGGGCTGTAATGTTGACTTTACCTCCGCTTCCCTCAAAAGCATTAGCAGTGATGTCACTGTTTTCTGAAGGAACAGTGACTATGAAATTGGTCTTGATGTCGATATTGCCACCATCACCACCAGTAGTGCCTGCAGTACCTGCCGTTGCAGAAATGAAACTTCCACGACGCAAAAGCAATACATCTCCTACTGCCAGTTTAATATTGCCACCATCACCAGATACAGAATCAGCGGTCAACCTGCCAGTGTTGTCCAACTGGACTTTTGGTGAGTTCACTTCAATGTTGCCTGCGCGTCCCAAACCTTGAGACAGAACATAAAAGCCACTGGCATTCCCTAAATTGAGAATTCCTCTGGTTTGACCAGATTGAGCATATCTGGCAACTCGGTCACTGAGAGTAGCATCAATGCCATTGACAGTAACTCGGTCATTAGCATTCACCTTAATCTGACCTGCATCTCCCCTACCACTAGCAGTTGATAGAAGTTGCCCTCCATTGATAGCCTCAACTCGCCCCGCATTGACTGTAATATTGCCACCATTGCCATCACCATCGGTTCGGGCATTTACAAGGGCACCGTCTGATACCCTAAAGGAGCGAGTGTTAATAATAATATCTCCTCCTCTGTTGGGGGAAGTCGTGCGTGTAGATATTTCACTGGAGTCTCCTCTAGTGGCGCTTGCTCCAGAAATGTTGACAAAATCAGTAGCATTAATTTGAATTGTGCCTGCATCCCCTTGTCCATTGGTGTTGGCAAATACATTAGCACCATTAGTTAAGGAAAAAGAGCTAGCAGAGATGGTAATGTTACCCCCTTTGCCTCTTCCCCCTCTAGATACCAAGCTATAAATTCCGGTAGGTCTTTGTTTCAAACCGTCTATTGTCACCGCACCTGTAACATCAATATTGACATTTCCTGCATTTCCCTGTCCGGCGGAAGTATCACCCAAAAAAATTGCGCTTTGCAGTTGAGCGCCATCTTTTATAGAGAGTGAACTCGCACTTATATCTATGTCGCCGCCTTTACCCACACCCCTAGAACCCACACCAGTGCTTATGCCTGTACGGTTACCTGTGATCAAAATAGAATCGGAAGCACGTAGTAATATGCTGCCTGCATTCCCTTGTCCATTCATACTGGTATTTAATACACTATTATTTAAGGACAAGGAACCAGAGGAGATAATAATATCACCACCATTTCCAGTAGCATTACGAGCTACGAGATTTTCAATTCCACTTGATTGTTCAAATCTAATTGCTCCTGTAGCATTGAGTGTAACGTCTCCTGCTTGAGCGTTAACCGAGCCCAAAGCTTGCCCGATACCAGCAAAAAGGGCACTATTTTCTAAAATGTCTAAATTCTGAGCATTAACTATAATGCTACCACCCGCATTACCATCTACAAATACACGCGCTCCATTAGTAAGACTCACATCCGCCCGCGCTGCATCACCAACAAAATTTAAACGGAAATTACTGCTGTCTCCTTGAAGTCCGACTGTTCCAGGGGAAGCCAATCCTCCCAACTCAACTCGACCATCAAAAGCATTTAAGTTCCCTCCATCCATACTAATATTCCCACCTACAAGCAATAGGCTTCGACCATTGGGAACACGCAAACCAAATGCCCTAAAGCCTGCTAAATCAAATCCTGCTGATGCTACTGAGTTATTTTGGATAGATGTATTGGTCGCAATTTGATTGAATAGAAAGGCAGAAGGATTAACGGTCAATAAGGAGGGAGTTTCAGGATTGGTAGCACTAAAAAATCCCTGATTACCAAATTGTAGAGCATTGGCAGTACTCACCACAAATGATCCCCCAACATCCAATCTGGCATTGCGCCCAAAAATAATCCCATTGGGATTGATCAAAAACAAATTTGCATTGCCATTAACACCCAGTACCCCCAAAATATTCGATGGGTTAGCGCCTGTCACTCGACCGATAATGTTTATAATTCCCTCTGGATTGTTGAAATAAACTCGTTGTCCCTCGCTAATATTGAATTCTCGAAAACTATGAAAAATATTATTATTCCGAATTGCCCCGCCATCTATACGGTCACCAGGAATGCCTTTAATATCAGCATTTGGGGTGACTAATGAAGCTTCAGCCCCCAAAGTTTCATCTGGGATAATTTGGGCTATAGCTGTGTTGCTCCAGCAAGCAAACACTAAAAATCCCACAAGTGCAGGCAGTGAAACTATCGCAAAATTAATACTCTCCCAAATTGATTTGGAAGGCTTGAGACTGTTCTTAGTCAGTCCTTTAGTGGTAAGACCCCAACTACGAACACGGGAAATTGTCCTCAATGAGTGACTACCCACACCAACAAGCTGGCTGAACATTTATATATATGTGTCTCTTGCAAAGCTAAAAAATATTTAAGCTGACTTTGGCCGTATCACAATCTATCTTTAAAAAATTTTTATTTTTTAATTTTATGTATTAATTATATCAAAAATAGTGAAATAAATACGTAGAAATCGTATTCACTACCGTTTTCCTATCCACTGCTCGTAGGCATCCTCTTCCTCTCTCCAAATAATAATGATCATTTTAATTAACGAATCAGCGAATATTTTATTTCTTGGAAATCCTAAGTAGTGTTATAGCTTTGATACCTTGTCATATTGTTGTATTGATATTAACAGCTTAATTAGTGTCTGGACCTTTGTCTTGCCTCATATTTTCTCAGTAGCAGTGGGGTTTTGGTGTAAAATATTCTTGAATAATTATTAGTATACAAGTAAAAAAGCGCAAATAAACAGAAGTATGTAACGAAAAGTAAACTTAGCTAAAACCCTCTTACTTTCTGTCGTCTGCCTTCTGCCTTGGCTCAACGATAAACATTCACGCCGACCTACTTAAACTATAAACTCGTTATGGATTTCAATTTAGATGAAGCTATTAAAACAGCAAATCAAGTTGTGTCTTCAAAATTCAACAGAAACTTAACAGATCTAGAAATTATTATTTTAAAAGGAGCTTGGCAGCGAGATGATTATGATACAATTGCTGCCAAACAACAATATGCTACTACTTATATTAGTCAAGATGTAGCCCCCAAATTGTGGAAAATATTAACAGATTCTTTAGGAGAAAAAGTTAAAAAAAGTAATTTTAAGGAAGCTCTTAAGAGACATTGGGAAATAAATTTACTATCTCAAAGTAGTTCTAAGCAACAAGTAATAAGCACTCAAAGTAATGTCAATAATATTTCAAATATTACCTTAAGATTTCAGGAATCTCAGCCAGAAAAAAATACGCCAATAAACAATGGAAACAGCGAAATAGAAAAACTAGAGATAGCTAATCTCGACTTTTATGTAGAGCGTCCTCCGATTGAATCACTTTGCTATGAACATATTTTGCAACCAGGTTCTCTCATTCGGGTTAAAGCTCCTAGTTTGATGGGTAAAACTTGTTTGATGACAAGAGTTCTAAGTCAGGTTGGAAATCAAGGTTATCAAACCGTGTATCTGAGTTTTGAACTAGCAGAGAGAAATATACATTTTACCAACCTCAATAAATTATTACGTTGGTTTTGCATAAATATTAGTCGCGAACTGCGGTTACCAAATGAATTAGATGAATACTGGGATGAGGAAGGAATAGGTTCTAAGGTTAGTTGCACTACGTATTTTGAAGAATATCTTCTGACACAATCTGAAAATCCACTGGTTCTCTGCTTGGATGAAGTGGATTTACTTTTTCCCTATCCCGAAATTTACGAAGATTTCTTTGGGCTATTACGCTCTTGGTATGAAAAGGCAAGAAGCCGTAAACTTTGGCAAAAATTACGATTAGTGATTCTCCATTCTACAGATGTTTACATTCAACTAAATATCAATCAATCTCCATTTAATGTTGGTTTACCTATTGAGTTATCTGAATTTAATCAAGAGCAAGTTTTAGAGTTTGCTCAGCAACATGGACTGGAGGCAAACACAGCTTTAGTTGAACCATTAATCGAATTAGTGGGAGGGCACCCTTACCTGTTAGAATTGGCTTTTGCTCACCTTAAAAGTCATCCGGATCTAACACTGGAGCAACTTCTAGCAGAGGCACCTACAGAATCAGGTATTTATCGTCATCATTTGTGGGAATATTGGTTGAATTTCCAACAACATCCTGAATTGGCTGCTGCTTTTAAACAAGTCGTTGATGCTAATTATTTGGTACAAATAGAACCTTTGTCAGCTTATCAATTACAGAGTATGGGATTAGTAAAACTCTCGGGCAATAAAGTCCAGCCACGTTGCAATTTATATCGTAAGTATTTTCAAATGCGTTTGGGCAATACAAAAACTGCATAAACTTATATGAATAAATTTCTTGCAAAAGTCACATTTATGAAAATGAAACTACAGAGTAACATAGATACACACAGATAATTTATCTGTGCCCATCTGTGCTTCTAAATATCCATTCATCCTACTTTTGCAAGAAGTCTAATATACATAGTGAGAGTACAAAATGATATGAATTCAGAAAAATTGAGGTAAATTGAGGAAAAATAAGGGTTTAATAACTAAGATTTTCTTTGACAGATATTGGAGTTATCGTATTAACATAACTTGCTTCTTTGAGGAAATCTCCGATGAGTGCTGCACCCCACTTTTACTATAAATATCAACCTGGGGGAAGTTTGCCTCCTAATGCTCCTACTTACATTGTCAGAGAAGCAGATTCGGAACTCTACAACGCTTTATTGGTAGGTGAATATTGTTATGTGCTCAATTCCCGGCAGATGGGCAAGTCCTCGCTCCGAATACATACAATGTTCAAGTTACAAGCACAAGCAATAGCCTGTGCCGAAATTGAATTAAGCGGGATTGGCACTCAAGAGATTACGGCACAGCAATGGTATGGAGGTATCATTCAAGAGTTAATTAGTGGTTTTGAACTAAAAGTAAATCGCCGGAATTGGTTGCGCGAACAAAATGACCTATCACCAATACAGCGTTTAGGAGAATTTATTGAAACAGTTTTGCTGAAGCAAATTAGTCAAAATATTGTTATTTTTATAGATGAAATTGATAGCGTTCTCAGCCTAAATTTTCCTACCGATGAGTTTTTTGCTTTGATTCGTAACTGTTATGAAAAACGGGCAACTAAGGCAGAATATAAGAGGCTTACCTTTGTACTTTTAGGAGTCGCAACGCCATCAGATTTAATTCAAGATGAATTTGCCACACCTTTCAATATTGGTAGAGCAATCGAATTAAAAGGTTTTCAAATTCATGAAAGTGCGGCTTTAGTTCAGGGATTAGTTGGTAAAGTGAGTCATCCCGAAGCTGCATTAGAGAAAATTCTTTACTGGACTGGCGGACAACCGTTTCTGACACAAAAATTATGTTGGTTAATTTCCCAAGAAGCAGAAGTACAAACCCTCGAATCTATTAACAAATTAGTCCATGAGCGAATTATTACTAATTGGGAATCTCAAGACCAACCAGAGCATCTGCGCACAATTCGCGATCGCCTTTGTCGGTGTGCAGAACGCGATGGCGCAGAGCACCCGCCCAAGGGCGATTGCACAAAGCCCAGTGCCAGAGGCAATCGCATCTTACGCAATGCTCGTTCTCGCGAACGGTTGCTGAAGTTATATCTACAAATTTTACAAAAAGGCAAGATTCCTGCTAAAAACACTCATGAGCATTTGGAATTACGCCTTTCTGGTTTGGTGAACTTGCATCAGGGTTGCTTAATCGTCAAAAACCCCATCTATCAAGCTGTTTTTGACCGCAATTGGATTAAGCAACAACTTCAGGAATTTGAGAGTCGGGTTAGTTTCCTGCCAATGAGAACTGTTGCTGTTGCCAGTGTTTTAGTCACTAGCTTCATTATTGGCATACGAACAGTTGGTTTTTTGCAAGCTTGGGAATTGCAAGCTTATGACCAATTGATGCAATTACGACCGAACGAAGGGCAAGATAAACGAATTTTACTAGTCACGATTACAGAAGAAGATGTTCAATCGCAACCCATCACTGAACGAGGCATGGCTTCCCTATCTGATCGCTCGTTAGCGCAACTACTTGTCAAATTGGAGCGCTCCCAGCCACGAGCTATTGGTTTAGATATTTATCGGGACATTCCTGTGAGAGGGAACAACAAAGAATTAACGACTAGGATAAAAAACAACAATCGCTTGTTTGTGATTTGCAAGTATGGCCAACCAGGTATTTCCCCTCCAAAAGAAGTTCCTGGTGAGCGTCAAGGATTTAATAATGTTTTATTGGATTCTGATGATATTCTCCGTCGTCATCTTTTAGCTGTAAGTGACAGTTCCCCTTGTCAGAATTATTATGCTTTTAATTGGCAGCTAGCCAAGCGTTACTTGGCTGACGAAGGAATCAAGAGTGTCTTTAGTTCAAATAAGTATTTGCAATTTGGTCAAACAGTCTTTAAAACTTTGGAAACAAACACGGGCAGTTACCAAAATATTAATGCCAGTGGTCACCAAATATTACTCAATTACCGCGCTGCCGAACCCATTGCTCAAAAAGTTACTCTTCAAGAAGTCCTTAGCTATCAGTTTAATCCTGACTTAGCGAAAAATCGCATCGTTATTATTGGTACGACAGATCCTAGTTTGAACGATCATCGTTGGCGGACCTCCTATGGTAGAGGTCAATGGTCTGTACGAAATTTGTCTGGTCTGGAAATTCAAGCGCACATGGTCAGCCAAATCCTTAGCGCCGTGTTGGATAATCGGCCCTTGATTTGGTGGTTGCCAAAATCACTGGAATTTCTCTGGATTTGGTTTTGGTCATTAATTGGCGGATTGATAGCTTGGCGCTTGAGGTTATCAGTAGCCATCTTACTAGGAGAAGGAATTACAGTTGGAGTTTTATACGGCAGTTGTTGGAGTTTGCTAGTTATACATGGTGGTTGGATACCTTTTATTCCTTCAGCTTTGGCTTTGGTAACGACTGCCAGTAGCTTAACTTGTATCTTGCACCTACCAGGAAAAAGAACGAATACACGAATAAGTCATGCAGGGAAGTAACATCAACAAACACTTGTGTTTTCACGCCTCGCTTCGGGGTTTACAGGAAGCCATCCTCTGAGCATCTTCGCGATTCATTAAACAAAAAAAAGGCGGGCAATAAAGCCCACCTTGAAAAGAAAGAGAATAGTTTGTTGCTAATTAACCCAGCAATTGTTTCGCTTTAGCTAACACATTATCAACACTGAAACCAAACTTCTCCAAACAGACACCGCCTGGAGCTGAAGCACCAAAGCGATCAATGCTAACTGTATCGCCTTCAGTACCGACGTACTTGTGCCAACCGAAACTGGCAGCAGCTTCTACAGACAAACGCTTGGTGACGGCTTTAGGCAGAATAGACTCTTTATAAGCCGCATCCTGTGCTTCAAATAGTTCCCACGAAGGTAGTGAGACAACACGGACTTTCTTGCCTTCGCTGGTGAGTTTCTCGGCTGCGGTTACACAGAGGCTCAATTCGGAACCAGTACCAATTAGAATCAGTTCCGGGGTACCCTCGCTATCGACCACTGTGTATCCACCCTTGGTCACGCCCTCAATCGATGTACCTGCCAAGTTCGGGACATTTTGACGGGTGAACGCCAACAGGGTGGGACGGTCTTCTTTCGCGTTCTCAATCGCCACTTTGTAAGCACCGGAAGTTTCATTTCCGTCTGCGGGGCGAATCACCGTTAGCTTAGGAATTGCTCGCAGGGAAGCGAGAGTTTCAATCGGTTGGTGGGTTGGACCATCTTCACCTTGTCCAATTGAGTCGTGCGTCATCACCCAAATCACGCCAGCTTGGGAGAGGGCAGATAAGCGGATAGCAGCACGCATGTAGTCTGTGAAGATCAAAAAGGTTGCGCCGTAGGGAATTAATCCAGAATCATGCAGCGCTATGCCGTTACAGATTGCGCCCATACCGTGTTCCCGCACGCCAAAGTGGATGTTGCGGTTTTGGTATTGTCCTGGCTGAAAGTCGCCAAAGCCTTTGATTTCTGTAAGGTTGGAGTGAGTCAAGTCAGCTGAACCACCAATGAGCTCAGGTAAAACCGGTGCCAGTTTGTTGAGGCAGGTTTCTGAGTGTTTGCGGGTGGCGACTCCTTTGTCTTCGGGTTTGTAGGTGGGTAGTACTTTATCCCAACCATCGGGCAGTTTGGCGCTAGTGTAGCGTTCAAATTCCGCAGCTTCTTGGGCATACTTGCCTTTGTAGGTGTCAAAGGTTTTGTTCCATTCAGCTTCGTAGTTTGCGCCGCGCTCAACAGCTTTGCGCCAGTGCTTAAGAGCATCTTCTGGAACGACAAAAGGCTCGTGTTCCCAACCCAAGTTTTCGCGGGTGAGTTTAACTTCGTCGCCACCCAAGGCAGCACCATGAACACCAGCAGTATTTGCTTTATTGGGCGAACCGTAACCAATGGTGGTTGTTACCTTAATAAAAGAAGGCTTATCGGTGACGGATTTGGCTGCTTCAATTGCTTTGGCAATTGCTTCTAGGTCTGTGTTGCCATCTTGAACGTGCTGGACGTGCCAACCGTAAGCTTCAAACCGCTTGGAAACATCTTCGGTGAATGCTATATCTGTAGAACCATCGATGGAGATGTGGTTGTCGTCGTACAGAGCGATGAGTTTGCCTAATCCCAAGTGTCCCGCGTAAGAACAAGCTTCACCAGAAACGCCTTCCATGTTGCAGCCATCACCTAAAATCACGTAGGTGTAATGGTCAACAATCTTGGCATCGGGTTTGTTGAACTTTGCAGCAAGGTGCGCTTCGGCGATCGCCAAACCGACTCCATTGGCAATTCCCTGCCCCAGTGGTCCTGTGGTAACTTCCACGCCTGGAGTCATGAAGTTTTCGGGGTGTCCGGGGGTTTTGGATTCCCACTGACGGAATTGCTTAATATCTTCAATGCTCACGCTGTCGAAGCCTGTCAGGTACAGCAGGGCATACTGCAACATAGAGCCGTGACCGGCAGATAGCACAAAGCGATCGCGGTTGAACCACTTGGGATTTTTGGGGTTATACCGCAAAAAGCGATCCCATAGCACAAAAGCCATTGGCGCTGCGCCCATAGGCAGCCCTGGGTGACCAGACTTTGCCTTTTCTACGGCATCAATTGCCAGAAAGCGGATCGAGTTAATACAAACTTCTTCGAGGGTTTGGGTTGCAACAGCCATAATAAGAGATTGTTCTTTACGACGGGTTAGCACTCTTTTGGTTTCACTACAGGGGAGGCAAAAAGCGATGACACTGTGTCCTTAGTGGTTCTTGAGGACAGTTCCAAAAAGGGTTTCCCTGTAGAAACTGTCCGGGTGTGGATTTTCCTTGCGAGTTTCCGGTGTGGATGTTCCTCAAGGGAAAACTCGCTTCCTTCCTACCGAACTGCTGAGTGGCGGGTTTTGCTAATCAGAGTTGTCATTCGCTTATTGCCGTGTTGCTTGAGATCCCCAATGCAGTATCCTCATCATCCCATTGGTACTTGTTGCCGGACAAGCGGCATATTTTGGGATTTTTGTTATGGATTTTGGATTAATTTTATGAGGGAATCCCCCTGTTATCGGTATTGAATGAACTTAATTATCAAGCGAACAGCCCTACACCCGCTCTTCACACCGTTGTTAACTACGCCTGAAGTCAGATACACGCATCTTAAATTTCCAACCTTAGACGTACTTCTTAAAGGCTAGTGTCACATTATGACCGCCAAAACCAAAAGAATTGGATAGGGCAACCTCAACTTTTGCTTTCCTGCTGGTGTTAGGCACGTAATCCAGGTCACAATCGGGATCGGGGTTTTCCAGATTAATTGTCGGTGGAATCTGGTCATTGGCGATCGCCAGTACTGTTGCTACCGCTTCAATTCCACCAGAACCACCCAATAGATGACCTGTCATTGATTTGGTGGAGCTAATTGGTATTATTGAGGCGCGATCGCCCAAAGCTCTTTTAATTGCGGCTGTTTCCGTCGGATCGTTCACTGGCGTACTGGTGCCATGAGCATTGACATAGCTCACCTGTTCTGGTATTAGTCCTGCGTCTTTGAGTGCCAGTTGGATGGCTCTTGCTGCGCCTTCGCCTCCGGGTACTGGAGAGGTCATATGGTAAGCGTCGCAGGTCATACCATAGCCAACAATTTCTGCATAAATTCTGGCTTTGCGACTGAGGGCGTGCTGTAGCTCTTCTAAAATTAAGATGCCCGCACCTTCTCCCATGACAAATCCGTCGCGGTCTTTGTCAAATGGTCGGCTGGCATGAGCCGGATCATCATTACGAAGCGAAAGTGTCCTAGCTGATGCAAATCCAGCCAAAGACAAGGGTGTAATTGCCGCTTCACACCCGCCACAAATCATTGCTTGGGCATATCCCCCTTGAATCAGGCGAAAAGCATCCCCTATGGCGTTTGAGCCTGCGGCACAAGCAGTGACTGAGCAGGAATTTGGTCCCTTAGCACCAGTGTGAATTGCTGTCAACCCTGCTGCCATATTGGCTATCATCATCGGTATCATGAAGGGACTACAGCGGTCGGGACCACGATTTAAGTAGATTGTTTGCTGCTCTTCCATCACCTTCAAACCACCAACGCCAGAACCAATAATGGTGCCAATTTGTTCTGCGTTTAGGTCATTGATGACTAATTGCGCGTCGCCGAGAGCTTGTTTTGCCGCCGAAACGCCAAATTGAGCAAAGCGATCCATGCGTTTGGCTTCTTTACGATCCATGTACTCATGCGGATCGAAGTTTTTTACCTCACCAGCAATGCGACAATCATGACGAGACGCATCGAACAAGGTGATTTCACCAATGCCATTGCGCCCGCTTATCAATCCTTCCCAATATTGGGCTGGTGTATTACCAATCGGTGTAATCGCGCCAACACCAGTGACAACAACGCGTTTACGTATAAAATCAGTCATGACAATAGTTAAGTGGCTCTTGATGCAGGCAGAACAAAATAGTGCTGAGTCATGAATGCTGAGCCCTGAGTAAAGTTCCGAGTTCCAAGCAATGTGTTCCGAGTCATTTTTTTTTACAAATGAGGCAACGCCAGTCGCTACCCTTACGGTAAGCCGCTGTTGCGTCTACAATCAAAGACACTTCCGCACAGCGCTGGCTTTTCGCTACTCAGCACTCAGCACTTTTTTAGGCGGATGTGGCAACTTTGTTGTTAATATAGTCAACTGCCTCTTGAACTGTTGTAATTTTTTCGGCAGCTTCATCGGGAATTTCAATGTCAAACTCTTCTTCCAAAGCCATGACCAATTCAACAGTATCCAAGGAGTCAGCCCCTAAATCATTAGCAAAATTCGATTGTGGTGTCACCGTCTCGGCATCAACGCTAAGTTGATCGGCAACAATTTTCTTGACCTTGTCAAAAATTTCCGTTTGGCTCATAGATAAAAGTCCTCAACAAGTTGCTATAATCCGCTGTTTATGGGGGATATGTTTTTGAGCATATTGATCTTAACGGAAAGCGCGATCATCCGTACACTGGTCTTGGATTTTCTTTGTTGAAAATCTGTATTCCGTTCCATTTCTAAATTTCGATAGAACAACCACTCCAAGAGCAGTTCGAGAGTAGAAGGTGCTACGCGATCGCTTACACTGTGTAAACAATGATGTTTTACAACTTTTATTAAATTTTTGTGAGGATGTGCATTTTCAGGATCGATAGCTTTGCTACCAACATTAAATAGTGATGATAAAACAGTTATTGACTAACCAGAATACTATGCTAACCCATACATTAAAATACGCATACTTCCCCGGTTGTGTTGCCCAAGGAGCTTGCCGGGAGCTTCATCAATCAACTGTTGCCCTCAGTCAAGCTTTGGGCATTGAACTGGTTGAACTTAAAAAAGCTGCTTGCTGTGGTTCCGGGACGTTTAAAGAAGATTCCCAACTGTTGGAAGATACGGTTAATGCCCGCAATATTAGTTTAGCAGAAGAGTTAAATCTACCACTGCTTACCCATTGCAGCACTTGTCAGGGTGTGATTGGTCATGTTGACGAAAGCCTCAAAGAATGCCAAAAAACAAATCCAGCATACGTTGAACAGGTGAATGGCTTGCTGCAAAAAGAAGGCTGTGTACCCTATCGCGGAACGACCGAAGTCAAACATCTCCTTTATGCCCTAATTACAGACTATGGTTTAGAGGAAATTCAAAAACGTGTGACCCGCAAGTTAGCGGGATTAAAATGTGCAGCTTTTTATGGCTGCTATCTCCTACGTGCCCAAAAGTCCATGCCTTATGATGACCCCTTCCGACCGGAAGGAATGGAAAATGTGTTTCGCACGTTAGGCGCAGAACCTATTTACTACAGAGGTCGTACGCAATGTTGCGGATGGCCGCTTTCCAGCTACGCCACCACCCAATCTTTTAAAATGGCGGGGATACATATTCAAGAAGCGCTAGAAGCTGGTGCTGATTGTATGGTTACGCCTTGTCCTTTGTGCCACCTTAACTTAGATTCGCGTCAGCCAGAGGTGGAAAAGGTAATTGGACAGAAATTAGGTTTACCAGTGCTGCATTTACCCCAGTTGATTGCTTTAGCAGTTGGGGTGAGTCCGAAAGAACTCGGTCTAGAACGGCACATCGTTTCCACCAAACCAGTTTTGGAAAAATTGGGATTGTGAGCAAAAGCTTGTAGGGTGCGTTAGCATTCGCTATCACAATTAACGTACCCTACAAGTTCACTTCCATGATTTGTCCGTAAAGGTCATTCTGTGTTCTGCGTTCTGGGTTCTGTATTGTGATCAATTGTTGAGTTACTGAGTTGGGTCACTGGTGTGAGCATGAACGCTGAAGTAGGTGTGCTTTCGCTTATTGATATCAGTACTGTATTGTGATCAATTGTTGAGTTGCTGAGTTGGCTCACTGGTGTGAGCATGAACGCTGAAGTAGGTATGGTTTCGCTTATTGATATCAGTACTGTGTTGTGATCAATTGTTGAGTTGGGCGATTCCGCCATTGGTGTGAAGGTGAACGGTGAAGTAGGTGTGGTATCACTTGTTAGTGTCGGTAGTGTATTGTTCTCAATTGTTAAGTTGCTTGGTTGAGCAACTGGTGTGGTTTCGCTTGTTAGTGTCGGTAATGTATTGTTCTCAATTGTTAAGTTGCTTGATTGGGTAGTTGGTGTGGTATCGCCTGTTGGTGTCGGTAGTCTATTGTTCTCAATTGTTAAGTTGCTTGATTGGGTAGTTGGTGTGGTATCGCCTGTTGGTGTCGGTACTGGATTATTATCAATTGTTAAGTTGCTTGATTGGGTAGTAGGTGTGGTATCGCTTGTTGGTGTCGGTACTGGATTATTATCAATTGTTACGTTGCTTGGTTGGGCAGTTGGTGTGATTGTGAACGCTGAATTAGGTGTGGTTTCGCTTGTTGGTGTCGGTACTGGAGTTGGAATTGGTGTAATTGGAGTAGGTGTAGGTTCTACGGTCGGTTGATTTTGTTCAGAATTTGGTGCCGCCGACGGCGTGAAAGTTGGGGTAGGTGTAACTTCTTCCGGTGTTGGTGTTGGTACTACAGTTGTCTCTGGAGTAGGTTGTATAAGTGTGGGTGCAACTGTTGTCGTGGGTGTCGCGGGTGCAGGTGTAAGTTTTCTTTTTAACTTCTCGCGCTTGGGAACGATTGGTTGTTGGTCTTCGATGTTTGGTTGTATCGGTGGACTGACTTTGGGTATAACTTCAGGAAGAGGTGACAGCGGAACAGTGACTGTGGATGGAGGTTCGATAATCAGTGACGGTCTGGCGGGCGCTGTGGGTTTCGGTTTGGGAATAGGTGACCGTTTAGTCGTTTTCGGCGCGGTGGTGGATGTTGGTGAGGGTAAGGGTGTGAAACGATGCCAGTTAAACCAAGCGAGTAATCCGCCTGAGGCTACAATTCCAGTCGTGATGACTCCTGTTGGAAACAGCAAGGCTTTTTTATACACACTTTTACCGGAGGGGGAAGTGTTCTCTGACGATACTATATTCATTCGAGTCAGGAGATGGTTAGTATCGTTGGTTGTCGGTAGGGGAGATTGTGTAAAGTTTTTTGGGGAATCGTTTACATTTGGGCGCTGGCTATTTTGAGTTGATGACCAAGATGGAGAATTTTCTAATAAATTAAGATTGTGGCGAGTTGCTGCAACTCCCATCGCGTCATCAAGCGATTCCCGTAATTGTATTGCTTTGGTAAGGTAATCTTTAGCTGTGCTGTTTTCTTCTAAACAAAGGGCACGAGTCCCTAATTGATGCAATGCCCAAGCTTGGGCAACTTTATCTGTTTCGCCTTGAGATGCTTGTAATCCCCGAGACAGGACTTGCTCCCACAAACCCCATTGCTTACTTAAAGCAAGTGTCTCTTCCACTGCTTTTACCAAGCGCAAGACATCTTTCCAACGACTCTCTCTAACTGCTATCTCTATAATTTGTACGATTGCATCGGTTTGGGATAACAAAATGTTGGGTTGCTGTTGATGTCGTTCCGCCCAATTTATAAAGTAGGCAATTGCTTTTTCCACAGGTGCTGTCAACTTCCATTCTGGCGGTAAAAGTTCAACTACAGTCTTACTGACCTGATATCGAGAACCATGAAACTGCACGAGATGACGCCTACGTAATCCCTCAAGTATATTAATAGCATCAGAAATTTCTGTGATATCAATTATCTGTTCACTTTCAAGCCCAACATCACCCATGACAGTTAATAAACTCAGAATAGTTCTTTGTGATGTTGATAGCGATGTGACTATTTGTTGCAGCAGATAGTTGCCAGGAGCATCTGTTGATAATAAACTCACAACTTCCGTAAGCGATCGCCCTTCTTCCAGTATGTTTGCCACTGCTATCTGCACTTTCATCGGATGCCCGTTGAAAATAGTACACAGCGATTTTGCCCCAGCGAGTTCTTCTGTGTTGAGAGAACGTTGCAGTTCCCTTTCCACTAAAGCCAGAGTATCATTTATCGATAATCCAGAAAGCAACATTGAGCGCCCCCTTTTTTTCATTCGCCCTTTTGACGAAGCGATCAAAAAGGTACACTGATGAGCCGCATTCATCAGCTCTTCCAATTCATCTTGGATAAGTCCATCATCATCCAGCACCACAAGAGCTTGTTTTTCTTGGAGTTGTTGACAGATTTGCTTATGAGTTGGTTTATAGGGAATGTTGCTTTCATAAAATGCATCCCATATAGACTGAAGTAAATCGTCTACATTTGGATGCACAGGAGATAAGCTAATAACACCACTAGGGAAAAGTGATTTGACTTGATTGTTCTGCGCCAAGTCACGCAATAAAACTGTTTTTCCAATACCGACTGTGCCGTAAAATTCTACTGATTCTCCCGATTGAAAGGCAGCGATCGCTTCTTTGATTGATTCTTGTCGATTCAGTATCGTATCTGAGGGCTGCTCAACTATCAATGGAGTGGAACGCAATCGCCAAGTCGATTTTTCTTCCTTGGTTGCGATATTCGCTGTCGCGCCTTGAGGTGAACCAATATTTATGATCCAATTTCCAACTTCCAGTTGGTCAGTCATTTCCTCCGGAATGTTTGTTATTATACTGTTTTTGCTCATATATTTTTCTTCAGCCAGATTTAGATTACTTTTTCTCTATTAACCGCAACATAGCTATCATTAAATATGCATTTTACATACATTTTTTCATTTCAAGAGATTTTTAAGTATATATACTTAAAAAGTTATTCTACAAAATTGTTTTGCTTTTATGACTTGGTTAACAAACAAAGCGAAGTGCGAATTTAACAGCAAAATGAACAGCTAGATGCTTGCTAATATTGAGTTAAAAATTAGCTTTAGGATGACAAAACTTGAGGCTATACGTACAAAGCCTACAAGGCAAGGGCTATAAATAAAATGAAGAGTCTTAAAAGCCAGATTCGATATTAAGTATGTCAGTAACAATAAATATTGCTAGGCAAAGAATTCTAGCAATCCTAAATAAATTGTGAAATTTTTTCTTCGTGTCTTTTACATCTACGTGGTTTGTCAAAAAATCTCACAACTCAAATAGGGCTCCTATAGTTGCTATAAAATTGAAACACTTTGCAATTGTCAGCGATAGTAGTCGATAGCAGTAAATTGAGCCACTCCCCTAACTAGAAGTTAGGGGATTCTGGCTGAAAGTTGGCGTTGACTTGTTGCCCGAACTCATTCGAGTTGGCTATCTGGTCAACGTTTTTCAGCTTGTCGGAGAACCGCTCTAAGGGAATCAGCCTACTTTCAGCGTCGCCTACTTGTTTGCGGTTTTTGGACTGTTGCTCAAACGCCTCCAACAGGAGCGACTCCGCCCCACAATACCCATTACGGGCATCTTGCAATAACAACGTATCGTCCTGATTAACGAACCTACTCAAATACGCACTCATTAAATCACGATGCATGACTACACCAGTTGCATCGTAATGCACTCTTTCAGACAGCGATTTCTTGATACGAGAACCGTCGTTTAGGAGTTTGACTAAGCGCTGTTTTTGGAGTAGAGAACTTGTGAACAGACCCGCCAGAATTTTCAGCTTTGCGAATGAGTTCTGATTGTACAAAACCTGGAGATTTAGCAGCTAGGGCTTTACCATAACGCTTCTGCCAACCTTTTACAGAGACTTTTTCAGTCTTGATATCTTTGCCATGTCGCAAGATTTCGTTAATCGTCTTGCGGTTTTGGGTTTTAGCGTACGCTGCCTTTTTACGTTGTAATTCCCGTTTCTTTTGAGCAGCTTTTTTATAATTACTAGACTTCTTCCATTGACGCTTACCCTTCTTGACTTTGCCTTTTTTAGTGACGGTGCGATGGCCTTTTTTTGCTTTGAAATGGGCTTAGGAGGGTCTCCCGACAGCAGGGAACTGGCTCTCCCGTTGGGCATTCCACCCCGATATAAATAACGTGCAATTGTCAATTCCTTTAATTCCTTGACACTTGCACTTCGGGGCTACCTGCCTCCCGTGTCATTCAGGTGTCTAAGTTTGATAATCCAAAGCATTTTGCAAAGCGAGAAAAAATTCTCAAGCGCAGACAACAAAAACTAGCACGTAAAATCAAAGGGAGCAAAAGGTACAAGTACACAAAAAGAGTAGCCAAAGTGTACGAACGGATGCGCTTTATTCACCTATAAGTTAAATCGCACACTCAGCAAACAAAGCCTGCAAAAGCAGCCCTTAGCGGCGCATCTTCATAGAGAAACGCTATTAGTCGTTACCATTGTTAAATTTACGTTGTAACTGTTTGAGGACTTGATACATTTCTGGTAGGCGGGTGAGAATAGCTGACACCTTCAAGTATTGTTTATGAGGTATAGCTGGAGTTCCAGAGACAATTTCTCCTGGTGCTACATCATTATGAATTCCAGTTTTTGCAGATGCGATCGCCCGATCACCAATCTTTACCTGATTGGCAATTCCCACCTGTCCAGCCAAAATAACACCATTGCCAAGTGTCACGCCTCCCGCCATACCAACATGACCTGCCAAAGCACAACCAGCGCCTATTTGGCAACCGTGACCTATTTGTACTAAATTGTCAATTTTTGTATTGCGACCTACTCGTGTTTCTCCTACGGCTGGGCGGTCGATAGCGCTGTTGCAGCCGACTTCTACACCATCTTCTAAAACTGTGTAGCCGGATTGTTCCATCTTCACCCAACCAGTTGAACTAGGAACAAAGCCAAAGCCTTCAGCACCAATAACAGCACCACTGTGAATCACACAATCTGCACCAATGCGAGTCCGTTCGTGAATGGTGCAATTAGCGTGCAAGGTGGTGCGATCGCCTATTTTGGCATCTGGATAAATTACCACATTGGCATGAATGCACACATGATTGCCAATTTCTGCTCCCTGCTGAATGACGACATGAGGACCTACATACACCTCGTTACCAATTTTTGCTGTCGGGTGAATAACAGCAGTAGGATGAATTTCTGGAGTGGGACGCCAAGGTTGGTAAAAGAGCGCGATAATTTTGGCAAATAAGAGTCTTGGTTCTTTTGTTGCTATCCAAACAATACCCCGTTCTAGTGCTTGTGTCTGCAATGTTTCATCTAAAGGCAAAATTAAAGCACTGGCACTGGTTTTGCTGACCATAGAAGCAAATCTTGCTCCTTCAATGTAGCTGAGAGTGCCCGTTGTCGCTTCATCTACTGCTGCTAACCCTGTAATTTCTGGGTCATTATCTTTATTACTGGAGTTGCTATTGGACGCAGCGGCGTCACCAAGTTTTTCTAAAATTTCACTGAATTTCATGGTTATTTTTTCACAAGTCCTAGATATGGACAAAATAATTGTCGCTTTTTGTTAGGATTATGTTCTTTGCATGGCGTACAATCAGGCAATAGTATAAAAAGTTACCTGATTGCACTCTGACTTCTGTATTGTGTTTTATTGCTTCAACAACAAATAATATAGGCTGCCATTGCCGCCAGTTACACCAGCGCGATCGCCAGCTAATTTGCCACTTCCCATAAAATAATCAACTCGTCCTGGTCCTTTGATAGCACTTCCTGTATCTTGGTCAAGGACGTAGCGGTTTACAGTACGATACTCTAGCTTTCCACCCCCAGCAGGATAAGGCAAACTAGTGTTGATGAGCGCCAATGCCCCTGGAGGCATAACAGATTTATCAGTCGCGATCGAACGTTCTGGTGTGACTGGCACACGAATACTTCCTGTAGCAGGTGTACCACCAGTTTCTTTGAAGAAGACAAAGCGTTCCCAGCGCGGCAGATAATTATTCATCTCTTTGGGATTTTGCTGGAAATACTGAAGCATAATTGGCATCGTCAAACCCTTTAAGGGTAGTTTGCCATCTTTCGCCAGTTGTCCCCCTATGCTTGTCCACGGGTAATCTGTTCCACCTGCATAGCCAACGGATGTTGTTGTGCCATTAGTTAACTTCAGTTGGGCAGAACCTTGAATTTGAACCATGTATGCGTCTAAACGATTAGGAAACCAAAATAACTCCAAACCTCGTAACGGACTTTTGTTGGTTGGCAAACCATCTTTTCCTTCTAACTCAATCCGTTTCGGGTGTGGTTTAGCCCATTTGTCGAAGTTAGGGGGGAGTCGATAAACAGGATATTTATATACTGAGGTGCGAACACGACTGGCGGAATAAACAGGCTCATAGTAAGCAGTAAACTTCACAGTCCCATTGCCATCGTTCCCAACTGACTTGTAAAAAACAAACTCCCTACTCACACCAGCTTGCAGTTGTGCTGGTGACTCAGAGTTGACAACCAATTGGCGGAAACGTTGCAAACTACGACGGACGCGCTCAAGGGTAATCTCTCTAATAGGATAATTCTGATACACTGCTATAGCTTTATCAGTTGTTAGGTAACGCAAGCTGTTGTCTATTGCCGTCAAAAGTGCGTTGCGGTCGCCAAGTCTACCGTTTCCACCCCAAATTTGTTCATCCCAACCCAAGCAAGTGTATGAAGTGTTACAGGTTGTTTCTATATCTACTGGTACTAACGATGGCAGAACCTGCTGGGGTTGGCTGGGTTGTGACGGTGGCAAATTCTCAGGTTGACCTGGAACTGGTATTGGTATCGGTGCTAAGTCAGGAACCTGCTGAGCAAAAACTGACCAAACCGGGTTAATAAGGGCAATTCCTAAACTTAATGACACAAAAGCAAGCGTTTTTCTCATGATTTAGGTAAATCTTTCGACACTAGAGCTAAAAATGGGTTTTACCCGGATAGCCACAATCCCAGACGGACGCACTACCATGTACTCACCCTGAATATTTTTGATCGGTACGCTGATGAAGTGAGTAAGCGCGCTGCAGGAGGTGAGAGCAGTGCTGTTTGCTCATCCTCATCCCCTTGGTGCTGTCGCCTATGACGGTTCCCATCCCACAAACAGTTCCCAAGGAAGTAGGAAGCAGGAACTCGCAACCAAAATTTTGGTAATTGCTCAAATTTTGCTAAAATTTAACAATAACTGAGTCTTTACTTATTTTTCATAATAGTCTGGTTGATATAAATAGTCAGATATTAACATGATTTGATAAATATTAGTTTACTTAAAAAAGTAAACTAATATTTCAATAAAAACCCCTAAGATTCAAGACATGCTAACTTAATAATTGAAGCTGAAAAGCTTCCCTGGCAGATAAAACAGCTAGAGGGAAAATAAGCAAAGAGGTAAAAGACGCTGTTAAATCTACATCTGTCTCGCAACAACGCAGCAACACCCAACTCGAATGATGATATTTCCTCAAATGTAGAGATACAGGGGGCAATGTAACTGAGGAGCGATCGCTTTTAAGAAGAGTGATAAACTCAGTACATCCCTAGGTAGAATAAACAAACAGAGGAAATAACTCATCTAGTAGAATGTTGGGTGTTGTTGTCATAATAAGCGCACCTAGGTGTAAGCTTGTACAAAGTTGAATAGATAGAGACAGTTGAAATAGCGCCTTATGTCAATTATTGCTCTGGGAGCATGGTATCTAGAGAATTATGAGCCGATTTTAGAACTGGAAAAACGCCCGCCGGATATTCGCGTCAATAAAAAAAGCCTACTGAAATCAGGATTAAGAGCGGATTTCTTGGAAGAGAGTGAGCAAGTAAAGAAATCGATTTGGTTTGGGCGCTATCTGGCAGGAGAAAATGTTGAGTTCTATATTGAGGGTAGTGGTGGTTATTGTGTGGCTAATATTGACTTGATAAGCCATGAAATATATTTCACCAAGCAGACTGTGTTAGCGCAGTTAGAACCCACAATTTTTTTATGCCATCAAACGGAGTATCCAGCAGCTAGTGAAGCGTTACGAGAGGGGCTGCTTGAGAGTTTGGAAATTTTGAACAGGCGATCGCGTTTACCTTTGTCTTTAATAGAGTCCTACCGCCCGAAGGAAGGTTCTCTGCGACTGAGCCGCACAATCATGCGAAAAATTCATAGAAGTTTGTTGTTTATTGCCGACGCCACGCCTGTTGCTAAAACCGACACTCAAGAAACTGCGCAATTGATTCCCAGTCCCCATGTCTGTGTTGAAATTGGCTATGCCATTCAAAGTAAGCGATCCGAGCAAATTCTCCTAGCTCAAATGCAGCGCCCAGACTTGCCGGGGCAGTTTCCCTTTGACTTACCATCATCGCAAATTTTGCAATTTCAAGACACTACAGAACTTGGTCAAATCTTGCCCCAAACAATTGAAACTCAACTTCTCCGATTTAAATTATTTGCTTGATCAGCTGTTCTTGCATATAAGGCATATTTCTTCGTGTTTTTTTTGCTAACTGAAAGCCACAGATCCCCGACTTCGTAAAAGTTGTCGGGGATCTTGTTTCGGGAGAAAAAGGGGGAGGTATTTCACAACTCCTGCAGGGATTACTATATGTGCCTGAAAAATATTATCATTAACACAAGATCACTAACCAGTTCCTACTTTTTTTCTTGTCCTTAATCCCTCACAATGATTTTAAAATCTGTACAACGGTAGATGTAAACAAAGTTAATGAAAAGCATAAATGACTTAGGATAGAGAATCAAATTTTCCCAGCCGACAATAAACATTACCACGCTAGATAGATGCGGTTAAAAAGCGTTCAATGTTAAGAGTCAACCGCTTGCGCCAACAAAATTCAGATCAAATCTCTTCACATTCAGTGGTTGCACAAACTGCAAGTGCAATCACTCTATTTGTCGGCTGCTTGGTACTACTTGGCTGGTGGCTCGACCTAGAATTTATCAAAAACTGCTTTTCTTTAAGCAGTGTGACCATGAAGGCAAATGCAGCTGTGTGCTTCATTTTGTCTGGCGTGTCCCTGTGGCTGGCTCAAGGGGCAGTAGGAGGAGAAAATACTCCCATCACCCCCTCATCCCCACGCCAGTCGCCTCAACGGGGGGAACCCCCGCACGGCGCTGGCTCCTCACTCTTATCCAGGCTGTGTGCAACAAGTGTCCTCGTCATTGCTGCGCTCACACTGAGTCAGTATGTGTTCGGCTGGAATCTCGGTATAGATGAATTGTTATTGCCTGACTCGCCAAATGCTTTTATGACATCTCATCCAGGGCGAATGGGATGGAACACAGCAGTGAACTTTTTGTTGATTGGCAGAGCGTTGGAGCTAGTGGGTGAACCAAAAACTCGGCGTAGCTATTGGTATGCGCAGATTTTCGCCCTGATTGCCGCTTTGATGTCCTTACAGGCGCTCATCGGCTATGCTTACGGCGTTGATATTCTCTACGGCTTTCCTCCTTACAGTACATCAATGGCGTTACACACCGCACTGGCGTTTACAGTGCTTTGTGTAGGTGTACTGTGGACTCATCCCGATGAAGGGTTGATGCGGATAGTCACGAGCGAAACTTACGGCGGCTTGCTGGCACGTCGGTTGTTACTAGCAGCGATCGCTGTACCTTTAGTACTAGGGTGGTTGATTCTCCAAGGACTAAGAGCAGAAGTTTACGAGCCAGCATTCGCGGTATCGCTTCTTGTCGTGGTGCTGATTGTCAGTTTCAGCGTCTTGATCTGGGAAAGTGTCGCGGCGCTGGAACGCATGGAAATTCAACGCGATCGCGTTAAAGAAGCCCTCAAAGCAAATGAAGAAAAACTCAATAGTTTTGTAGATGCTAACCTCATCGGTATTCTTTTTGGTGACATTCACGGTCATGTCCGCAACGCCAATAACGAATTTCTGCGGATGATTGGCTACACACCAGAGGAGTTACAAGCAGATAAAATCAGCTGGGTTGACATCACACCACCAGAGTATTTACCCCTAGATGCAGAACGCATAGCCGAAGCAAGGGACAAAGGTGCTTGTACGCCTTACGAAAAAGAGTACATTCGTAAGGATGGTAGCCGCGTCCCAGTTTTAATAGGTTACTCGTTACTAGGCGAAAAGCGCGAGGAGTCGGTGGCATTTATCTTGGATTTGAGCGCTCGTAAACAGGCGGAGCAAGCGCTACAACAGACCCAAGAGAGATTCCGTTTGGCACTTGATAACATCCCCGATGTCTTTGCTATTTACGATGCTCACCTGCGGTTACAGTTTGTCAATACAGCCGCATTGCAGCGAGTTAAAAAACCAAAAGAGGAAATTCTTGGACGCACTGACGAGGAAATTTTTCCCCCTCAGGCAACACAAGCTTATCTTCCCACTTTAATTAAGGCGCAAGAAACCCGCACCTTGCAAACAACAGAAGCTACAATCACCTTACCCGATTACGGCACATTCACCACAGAAATCAAATATCTGCCGCTTTTGGATGAAAACGGTGAAATAGAACAAATTCTTGCCTTTACTAACGACATCACAGAGCGTAAGCAGGTGGAGGAAACACTCCGCAATCAGCAAAAATGGCTGGAAGATTTGCTCAACCTCATGCCAATGCCGATGCTGTTGATAGAACCAGGAACAGCAAAGGTCACTTTCGCCAACGTTGCTGCGGACGTTGTGGCTGGGGGAAAATTCCCCAAGGCTGAATCATCCCAAGACTATGGTACTTATTACTACTCCACCGACGCGGCGGGAAATACTATTCCAGTAGAACAGGCTCCAGGCATGCGAGTTGCCCGTGGCGAACGTATTGAGGGATTTGAACTCGACTGGCACACCCCAGTAGGTGTGCGTTCCCTGCTGATATTTGCCGATACCCTAAGCGCAATGCATGGTCATCCAGCGACCTGTGTCTTGGTATTTCAAGACATTTCCAATCTCAAAAAGGTGGAAAAAGCGCTTTCATTGGGTTATAGAAGGCTCCAGTTATTATTCAGCACAGCAAGTGATTTACTATCAAGTCAGCAGCCTGTGGCATTGATTGATGGGTTGTTTAGAAAACTCTCGGAACAAATTCGTTTAGATGTTTACTTTAACTATTTAGTTGATGAAGATAAGCAGGTATTGCAACTGGCATCCTATAGTGGTGTGACAGAGGAATTGGGAAAACAAGTTGAGTCGATGAAGTTTGGTGAAGGGGTGTGCGGTACGACAGCACAAGACCGTCGTTCAATAGCTGTGGAAAATGTGCAGCAATCCACTGAACCAAAAACAACGTTTATCCGCTCTGTGGGGATTACAGCATATTACAGCTACCCTTTAATAGCGCAGGGACGGCTTCTGGGGACTCTTGCCTTTGGCAGCCGTAAGCGGTCCAATTTTACTCAAAATGAAATAGGGATGATGCAAGCAGTTTGCGACCAGATTGCCATTGCAATGGAACGCGCTGGCTTGATTGCTTCTTTACAACAGCAAACTGAGCAGTTGAGAGAGGCAAACCGCATGAAAGATGAATTTTTGGCAATCTTGTCTCACGAGTTGCGATCGCCCCTCAACGCTATCCTGGGTTGGGCGCAGCTTTTACGTTCCCGTCGCCAGCTAGATCCAACCAAGGTCGCTAAGGCATTAGAGACAATAGAACGAAACGCTAGAGCGCAAACGCAGCTCATTGAAGATTTATTAGATATCTCGCGGATGATTAGAGGCAAGTTACGGCTTAATGTCCGCGCTTGCGACCTCGTTGCCATCATTGATGCCGCCCTTGAAACCGTACGCTTGGCTGCTGAGGCAAAAGAAATCGATTTAAATTTTTATGTTTTAGATAATGGCTTGAGTAATACTGATGAAAATCCAGAATTTTCTCACACTCAAAATCTAAAATTCGCCCAGGAGCAACCTCATCATTTAAAATCGAAAATTCAAAAACCCAAGTTCTTGGTTTCTGGCGATGCAGAGCGTTTGCAGCAAGTCATTTGGAATCTGCTATCTAATGCCATCAAGTTTACACCCCAAGGTGGTCGAGTAGAAGTGCAGCTTAGGGTAGCCAAAGAAGGTGACAAGGAAGAGAACGGACTGGTATCCCCCTCATCGCACACCCCACAATATGCCCAAATCTCGGTAAGCGACACGGGTATCGGTATTAGTTCCGATTTTCTGCCATACGTCTTTGACCGTTTTCGTCAAGCTGATAGTTCCAGCACAAGGGCACATGGTGGACTGGGACTGGGGTTAGCAATTGTGCGTCATTTAGTAGAACTGCATGGTGGTACCATCCACGTAGAAAGCCCAGGTCAAGGGCAAGGTGCTACCTTCACAGTCAAGTTAGCGCTGCTCAATCATGAAGAAAAGAGGACAAGCGGACAAGCGGACAACCAGACAAGCCAATTCATTGCACAACCGCTTGCTGAGTTTGACTCCCAAACCTCAGATCCATATATTTCCCTTGAGGGCGTGCGGGTGTTGGTTGTAGACGACGAAGCTGATACCCGAGATTTTCTGGTCACTGTACTGCAACAGTGCCAAGCCGAAGTCAAGGCGGTGGGTTCAGCACGGGAAGCACTCAATACCATGACACAATGGAAACCAGATGTTTTGGTAAGCGACATCGGAATGCCAGAGGAAGATGGTTATTCTTTGATCCGCAAAGTGCGATCGCTTGAACGTGCTGGAGACATCTCCTCACCACAGCAAGGCGCAAAGATTCCAGCAGCAGCATTAACAGCATATGCCAGACCAGAGGATAGAATGCGAGCCATTCAAGAAGGCTATCAGCTGCATTTGCCTAAACCTGTTGAACCTGCTGAGTTAGCTACAGTCGTTGCTAGCCTGGTTGGGCGTACTTGACACCTTATATCATGTCCGCCTACTGAAATCTTGCACCATTCTCAAAACTCTTCGGGTGGGCACTGTTCACAACGTAAAAATAAGGGTTTGAGGAAAGTTAGGCAGTGCCCACCCGAAAAAAATTGCAATAAAGTAACTGGTGCAAGATGTGAACCTAATTACTTATAATTCCTGCTTTACCTCACCCCAACCCTCTCCGCGAGGTCGGAGAGGGTGCCGAAAGCTCTTGAGGTTGTTCGTTTTTTATAAGTGTTCATCCGGACATGATACCAAACTTCAAACTAAAAAACTCATCACTGCTAAGCATCATGTTTATTTCCTAGATGCTTTTATAAAAATTTACCTATACATAAATTAATTAAATTATTGCAATATCTGCATCCGAAATAGAGCATTCAAGAGCTGTATTTACAATCAACTTGTCAACAAGGCTATAAAAACTTTTGAAAGTTTCCTATGATAGTGTGGCACGTCATAAATGGCACACTCTTCTGCATTTTCATGTGTCATTCATCTACAATTTTAAGACGATTCAAGGTGCATATCTTCAACTCAAATAAAATTATTAAATTAATAATATTGTGAAAATTGAAGCATCTCCCATGATCATAACAAAAATATCCGCAAAAACACCAGTTCAACCACAACAGCTAGATACCATTAAGTTGCATAATTCGCAGCAAGCTTCTTTTTTGCAAGAAGTGATTGAAAACTTACAAGACGGTATCTTACTCTTAAACGAGACGGGCGAACTCATTTATACCAATACATCTGCTTATCGTATTCTTTCTCAACTCAATCAAGACAGTTCCAACTCCAATTTTATCCCACCTGCTATCTGGCGTCTTTGCAAAACATTACTAGACCGTAGCCTTTACCCCAATAAAATCATAATTTTATCTAATGAAATTGTAGTAGATCGGTCAAAAATTTTTCGCGTCAGGGCGAGATGGCTAAGCTTAGATCGATTTAACCGCTCTTGCCTTTTAGTGATAATTGAAAATAAATGTGAATCTTTGAAAAATGTTGCACTGGCTGAAGTTAGAAAATACGAATTGACACCGCGAGAAGCTGAAATTTGGTATCTTTATCGAGCAAAATACAGCTACAAAGAGATTGCTGCTCAGCTTTACATTACTGTAAATACAGTGAAAAAGCACATGAAAAATATTCACGCAAAGCGACAAGCCTGTTTAGATTGTGAGAATGAAGATTAGTTAGCATTCATAATTCATTGGCACGAGGCATACGTCTAAGGCGTCTAAAGCCCTACGGGCATGCGCCTTCATGCATAGGACGGTAGCCTACGGCACGCCGAACGCGTCTACGTTTTAGAAACAACTACTATTCATCCAAGAGTACCCTTGAGGGTACTTTGTTGCTATATGAAAATCATTTATTGTGTAATTACTACAGAAACGGGATATTTGGTAGTCATACCAAGTTGAAATTTCAAATGTCATTCTGAACAAAGCAAAGATGCCTAGTTCTTGCGGCTTGCCAAAGGGTATTTGCAAGAGACTATGTTTTTCTACGTTACGTTCAGCGTGACATTTTTATGTATATAGATACACGCACTTTAGTATTTAAAAAATAGGAATTTACTGCAACTAAACAAAAAGCAAGTCGTCAATTAAAAAAAAATACATCATATCATGCAGCAGCTTAAGCAAAGAAATACAGAGACTGGATTTAAAAATCATGTTAAAATGACTACTCTTAAGCTGACGGTTGAAAACTTGACCCCGCCAAAAGAACTATGTATAAGCCATTTTTGGTTTGGTTTGCATGATGGTAATTTTGATACTTTACATTTAGAAGATGCTACGAGACAAGGTATCAAACGAACGGCTGAAGATGGCAATCTTATGAATCTCACTCAAGAATTTACAACCAGTGGTTCTGGTCTTTTTCAAGGAATCATTGTTGGTCTATTTCGACCATTGGCTAATACCAGTGCGGCTAATACTGTATCATTTACCTTCTCGATTAATACTGAAATAAAACGTCAAATTTACTTCAGCTACAAGGCAGTGATTATTGGGAATGATACTTTTGTTGCTAATCAAGACAAACTTGCTCATCAAATTTTTGACACAGAAGGTAACTTCATTGGTGCTGATTTCATTGTGTTCAGTTCTGAAGTGATTGGTGCAGGTGTTGACGTGAATGATGAATTATCAGCCAATCAAGTAGGAGTTTTCTTCTCAGAAACATTCAGTACTTACGCAGGCGCTGCTAAAGACACATTTATACATAAGCATATTGGTTATCATTGTATGTTTGCTCATGGCAATGTTACAATTCCAAACTATGAGATAGCTCGTATCAAAATTGAAACGGTGTCTGTACCACCGCAAGAGAGAGTTTTTTAAGCTAAAGCCGTATTTTTGCTATGGAGACTTTTTCTGCTAAATTGGATACCTAAGATTCCGATTCTTAAAAAGCTTTCCCTGCAATAAGTAGGTCGGTACAAATAAAGTTCACTTGTTAAGGCAGTCCGACGTCATTAGTAAGGGTTTTAGGCGTTTTTACAAATCTTTATATAGCTCAATTTATTTCCGCCTGCCTACTTACGTGACTGTGTATCAAGCACTGTGTAGTGCTACACAGTGACGCAATACATAATGTTTGCGTCTACACTAAATAATTACTCATTCACAATCAACTCCTAAATATATTTAGGGTCATTCATGGTTCAACCACTTATTGAGTTATTTAAGTTTGGATTTATGACATCTCCTCCTTTGCGGTTGAAACGAGTTTCATCAATTTTTACTTGGAAAATATTTCATCTTTTTTTCGATGGTGTCAACAGAAATTAAGGATTTTTTTGTAGGCGAAGTAGTAGATTGTACATCTGTCGTTTTAAATCTTCGTTACTTTGTACCTGTGTAGTAATCGTGTTGTATCTGTCAATTGTTAGACCATTTTCTTCAACAACTTTTTGATAGCTTTGGCAGTAATTCACAGCAATATCTCTAGCCTTGCCAGGAAGACCACCTAAGCTGTTCTTATCGTTACAAACAATCTTAGGAACTTCGCCGTTACCAATAATTTTTTTTATTTCATCAAAGGCTTGTTGACGCCGTGGCTCCATTGTTAACACAGCTTTAGCGTAACTTCTAAGTTCATTAGGGTTAACTGATTGTGGAGCTTGAGCATCGGCTTTTGAACTCAAAACTAAAGCACTAGAAACCAAACTGGCAGTCGCAATAACGCCCACAAACAAAGATTGGGAAAGTATCCGAACTAGACTAAGTCGGAAAAAGCCATGGTAATATCTTCTCATTTGCTTTATGAAACAACTACAGTCGGGATATGTTAATCACTGTGAATTATTTTAGGAGTGAGAAGTTCCAGAAAACACCCAAACCATCAAATGTTTGTTTTTGTTGTCAAGTTCCTCGACATACTTGACAAAGCTCTATAACTTTAGTCTGTAGTGCTGACATCTCTGAAGCTCCTTGTTTGAGACTAACTTCCAAATCTAACAATATAGGTAAACTGGCAATAAGTTGCTGCACAGAAACAGATTGAATTTCTTTTTGTAAATAGTAAATGCGATTCGGGTTGCCTATCTCCGCAGCTTTAGCAATAACTTGTGAATTGCGCTCACCATTTTCTATCATCAGCTTGACCCATAACCAAGTGCGAAATTGACCAATAAGCGTAGCAACTATTCGCAAAGGAGGCTCACAAGCATTGATGATGTCGGTCAATATCGCGCTTGCTCTAGCTGTGTCGCCTGTTCTGATTGCTGCTGCTAATTGTAGGCTATTTTGAGTTGTATTTTGGACTAACTGAGCGACGGCGTCTGTATCTAAAGCCTGATTGCTACCTTGAGCATAAAGCCGTAATTTCTCTAACTCGTTGTGCAGAAGGCGTGTATCATTGCCTACACTTTCTGCCAACATCTCTACACTTTTGGGAGTCAGCTTCACTCCTAGTGTTTGAGCAGCTTGAGTGACAGACTGCACCAATAGTTCGGTCTTCCAAGGCGGGATTAAAGGAAATTCTTGGAATTGGGCAAATTTTTTCAAAATTTTGGTAGATTTGAGGCGTTCGTCTGGTTTGTGACTACTAGTGAGCAACAAAAATGAATTTTCCGGGATGACTGGTAGAGTTCTTACCAATTCAGATAGCACATTGTCTGAACATTGCTGGCAAAGGGTAGTATTTGCAAGCCATACCAAGCGTCCACCGGCTCCAAAAGGTGGTGTCATCACTTGATTTAATGCTTGGATCGGCGCATCCGGTAGATCTGGAGGCAGTACTGTGTAGTTAAAACTTGTCCATAAGGGATCTAGGACGCGATCGCGCACAAGTGCAACCGCCTTTTCTATAGCAAAATCATCCTCACCCCAGTAAAAGTAGACAACCATAGGGAACCTCACTGTAACTAGAATTGACTCTTAACAATCTCTATGGCTTCAGCCCAGAGATTGTCATGCATATTTCCTCATCCCCCTCATCCCCCTCATCCCTCTCATCACCCTACCACCTTAAAAAAGCTAAATAGTTTTTAAATTGCTTATTTAATGCGAGTAGTTTTGCCTACAATCAATAAGCGTGGAGTTCGAGGATATGAAGGTTGGACGACAAATATCAAACTTACTTAAATCGTTTAGCGCGGATGACGCTACCAGAAGCGTGTAAAACTCAGATCCAGCATATCCAGGAATCTTCTAAATTTCAGCCTAATTCCGAGGGAGTAAGGCAAGCAGAACCTTTTCCTGGCTATACGGTGATTACTCCACCTTGGGAAGAAGAAACAGACAACTCTACTTTCTACGCACGCTTACAGGGTTACCAACAGGAACTTTTACAGCTCAAACGTGTAAATTCTGATTGGATTGTGCTTGTACCTCCTGCTAGCTTTCATTTGACTTTGGCGGACTTGATTTGGGATAGTGCTTACCATGACGCTTGCGAAAAGAATCCACAATTTGAAGAACAGCTACGCTCTTGCGTTGCGCAAATCTTTGAGCAGTATCAACAATCAATGCAGCGGCAAACTCATCCCATTCGCTGGCTTCTTCAGGGACTCGTAGTGATGCCAAGAGCTGTAGGCGTTTGTTTGGTACCTCAGGATGAAGCCTGTTACGAGCAAATTGTCAACCTGCGTCGCGCAATTTATCAAAATTCCAACTTGATGGCATTGGGAATTGAACAACATTATCATTTCACAGCACATGTGACATTGGGCTATTTTGGAGAGATTTCACCGAGTCTAGACCGCGATCGCCTTGCTACCATGTTTTCTGAGTTGAATCAGCAATGGACAGAGAATTCCCCAGAATTTACCATACATCGTGCCGAACTCCGGAAGTTTGACGACATGACGCGCTATTATCGCCAACCAGACTGGCCAAGTTTAGATTTTAGTGCTTAAACATTCAGTCATCGTCAGTCTTTTGCAGCCTAAAATTTAAAGTCAGAAAATTTTTGATATGCAAGGTAAATAGCTTCTAAAAACACATCTGGGGTGACAGCTTCTGGTATCTTTTCTAAGTGAATCATTGCTTGAATATCCTTAGCTAGTCGCAGAGCTACTGAGGCTCTTGCCTTTGCTACCATTGCACTGCGTCTAAGTAAATATTCCCTAATAACAGCAAAATCGTCAGGTAGTATGGCTGACAAATCGGCTATTTGTAGCAATTGCTCGCTGACAGACTTTGCTTGTTCTGAAATAGTTAAAGTTGTGGATGGAGTAGGTATCTGAGTTTGAATCACTATTGTGCCAGCAGCCAAATCACCCAAACGCTTTTCCTGGTTACTAAACATGATAAGAATTGCCCCGATAAACAGAACTTCGTCAAATAGTCGCAGTAAGGCACGCAGTGTTGCTTGTTGCAGCCCAATCGGTCTACCATCATCTCGCACGACACGAATTTTTGCAAAGCGTTTCCCAGGGGTTTGACCTTGCCATAGAGTTTCAAAAAATACAAAGTATCCTCCATAAATAGCAAAGCCGATGAGAGATGCGATCGCCAGCAACCAAAAAGCTGCTTGATCACGGAATATAGATTTCCACAAATCAGATAGTTGAATGGAAACTGTTGTCCAAGCACTTAAGAACAGTATCAATATCACACCCAAAACGAGATAGTCAATCAGTAGTGCCCAAGCGCGATTACCAATCCCAGCAAGGGGAAACTCGAGTTCGACACTTTCTGGTGTGCTGAATTTAACACGTTGAAATATATGCATAGCAATTTTTACGCTGGCGTTTAAATATCATGGTCGCGTAATCTCAAGCCTAATCCCTCACGACGACTCCGTAGGTCATAGTAAACAACAGCTTTAATCGCTTGCCAAAATGGTAGCACCACCGCACCACTGGCAAAACTCAAAGCCAGAATCAGCAGCAAATAAATGAGACTGAAAACTGGTGAGTTTTGCTCTATTAAAGGCGCAAAAAGCAACTGAATAATAGTAATAAGAATCTGAACAAAAATTTGGATTGGTATTGTAATCAAAAAGGCAACCAACGAAATCAAAAGAACCCGCCAGACGTAACCCTGAGTTAACTCCCAACTTCGAGCAATTGTTGATGTACCATCAACATTATCCTCAATAACAAGCAGCGCATCTACTAAAAAAAATCGCGTCAATAGCCATAAAATTGCCACAAGGACAACAAGACTTACCACGATGTTTAGTAGAACAAATAGGGCATATAAAACAGATGTATTAAAATTGCCTAGTTGACCTATTCCCCCAACCAGCACCACCGATAAAAAGCTATAAAAGACAATTAAAATCACAACAGCGACGACTATTCCAATACCTAAAAGAAACATCAACAGTATCGTAATAAAAAACTGCCACAACCGAGAATTGACAAAACGCTGACCAGAAGAAATACTTTCAGGTTGATTCACCAATTCACCAAAAGCCAATCGAGAAATGAGTGCTGATAAAGCATAAAACTTTGCCCACCCATAAAATGGAACAAGTAGCCATACATAAGCTTTCAAAGCGAGTAAAAAATAATCCTTAAGATGAGACCGATATAACCGTAATCCGGCGTTGACAACATTTCCAAGACTCAGAGGTTGTATTGGACTCGGAGAACCAATATTATATGACATGATGTCTAAGTCTCTCTTATAAAGTAGGGCGATAAATGTGAGGCTATTTTAGGATAAGTTAATATTCAGTATTCCTAAAATTCATGAATATTCAACGATGGATCGCGCGGCGAGAACCAAATTGGCAGCGATTGGATGCCTTATTAAGGCAGGTAGAGAAAAAAGGACTAAAGTCTCTACCGGCAGCAGAAATTAGAGAATTAGCAAGTTTATATCGTTCAGTAGCCGCAGATTTGGCTCGCGCTCGTACTCAACAATTAGGTAATGTTTTGGTACAAAACTTACATTTATTAACAAATAGAGGTTATAGCCAAATTTACCAAGGTTCACGACGACAAGAGTGGCAAGCCGTAGTGCAATTTTACAAATGGGGATTACCAGCCGTAGTGCAACAGACATTCCCATATACAGCGACTGCCATTGCCCTATTTTTACTAGGAGCGATAATTGCTTGGTGGTATGCGTGGCAAGATCCAACTTTTCTGTCAATTGTAGTCCCAGAAAAACTGATCAAATTGGTACGAGACGAGCGTAAATTGTGGATGGGGTCTATTGTCGGCATTGAACCGCTAGCGTCTAGTGGTATCATGATTAACAACCTGTCAGTATCCTTTGGTGCGGTTGCTGGTGGAATCACCGCAGGAGTTTTTACAGCCTATTTGATGGTTTTTAATGGCTTGTCGATTGGTGCTATTGCTACTTTGGTAGGTCAAAATCATCTTGCTTATCCTTTTTGGGCATTTGTTTTTCCGCATGGTTCTCTAGAATTACCAGCCATCTTTTTTGCAGGTGGTGCAGGTTTTTTACTTGGAAGAGCTATTTTATTTCCTGGTAAATATCGCCGTGTAGATGCACTGAAATTCTACGGTTCTCAAGCGGTACAGTTAATTTTTGGTATTGTACCAATGTTGATTATTGCTGGCATTATTGAAGGCTTTTTCTCTCCTCATCCTAATGTTCCAGAACCTATTAAATATCTTGTTGGAATGGGATTATTTATATTTTTGGTGGCTTATTGTAGTCGCAAGTTTACAGCAGTGAACAGTGAAACCTGATAACTGATAACTGATAACTGATAACTGATAACTGATAACTGATAACTGATAACTGATAACTGTTAAAGCAAATTCCGTGCTTTGATTTGCAAATATTTATCTACTAATTGTTCAGTTATTTGATTTGCTGGCGCATCTAACACCAACACACCTTTGTGTTTGAGTTGGGCAAATGCGACTTGCCTTTGCGCTAATAAATCTAAAGCGACAGCACGGGTATAGGCAGCTCTCACCCCCCCTTCCCCCTCTTTCAAAGAGGCGATGGTAGTATGTGCCAAATGGTCAACTAGAGGATCGCGTAGGGTAACGCAAAACGACAAATAACGAGGTGTAAGCCTGGAAAGTGCGGCTAGAAGTTCACCAGAGGCGGTCATATCAACTAAATCGGTAATCACCACCACTAGACAACGCCTAGTTTGCTGCTGCACAACACGTGTAACCGCCCCTACGTAATCAGATTCTAACAACACCGGTTGAATGGGAGTTAAGCGCTCAATGAGGCGACTCAGCTGATTTTGACCGCGTTCTGGAGGAATCCATGTATGCATTTGGCGGTCAAAGACGCCTACACCGACGCGATCGCCCCTCTGTAGTTGTCGTTGTTCTGCTTTTCCTAGCATCTCTACAACAAAGTCGCTGGATTTAGCTTTTTGTAAAACTCCTGCCAAAGCTTTGATGTAGGCTTCACTGTTGTCAACAACTTGTGTATCTAACGCTACTGGTTTACCAAAGCGGCGATTTTGTGACCAAATGAGTACCAACAGTAGTAGAAGCAGTTGTAGAAACGCTGGAAAGACAGGAGTTTTGGTAAAATAACTTAATAAATTTCCTTCACCTTCTCTTTTTCTGACACTCGGTTCCTTGTAGCCGTGGATGTATTCATCTACAAATAATACATGACCTTTTTGGCTCACTAAATCTGATAAATACTGAAAATTACTTTGCTCATCTTGGTAGGCATTAGCAGCTAAGTAGGGAGTTGTAGAAAAAATAGCTTTTCCTTGCCCGTAATTTTTTTCCCACACAACAGCACCAAAGCGATCGCCTAAAGAAACCTTTTCCTCAGCTTTGATCTGTCGCCGTCGTCGCGTCTGTATTTTGACATCTCCAACTGGAGATTTGTGCATGGTGGTAAACTCTGCTGCTGTCACGCTATCGCGCACACCCAAAATAATCAAAGTATTGCCTTTTTCTAGCCATTTTTTCTCTTCACTATCCAGATCAGGCTGTGTCAATTGGCTATTGATTTGTAATAGAGTGGCACGTTTTTCTGTATTGAAATCACTAAAAGGCTTTTGCCAGCGCTTGATACCAGTTTTTTGCTTTTCCATATAAGCATACCAAGCGCCGTAACCATCGGGAGCGCGGTTGTAAGTGGAACCACTATTGATGTTGCTGCTGGTTGGAGCTGCAAAGAAGCTAAGTATTACCATAACTCCCAACGCGATCGCCCCAATCCAAGCCAGACGGTTTGAGCGTTTCATGTGTTGGAAATCTCCTGATACGCTTGCTGACAATGCTCATAATTGTCTGCCGAAATTTCAGCATTGCCAAAACACAATTGCTCGTGAGTGATCATCAAAGTCTCATAAGGCTGTATTGAAGTTGTAAACATTTGTAGTAATTGTAGATATTCTCCATCTGTACGGCTGGATTTGTGAGGGAGAATTCCTTGCTCATGCAAGTGCTCCAACATCGCGAAGTAAAGACACCGGCATGCCTGGTGGTAATTACCTTGATGAGAAAATTCTTGCGATCGCGTCACCCATTGAGCTACAGATAATTCACTTTCTACAATTTTGAAATGAGAATTAGTGGAATTGTGACCAGCAAGCCTTGAGTTAAAATAAGGGCGGAGTTCTCGCCACAAACGCCAACCAACCCAAACTAAACATAAGCCTAGCGAAAGCCAAAAAATAAAGTTCAGCAACTTCAGCACCCAGTCATCAATTGACCATTGAGGTGACAATTTTGGCAAAGCCCAATCAAATCTGGATAACTGGTATTCAAACCATTCTCCAACTTGTTGTTGAATCTGGGAAACTTGCCAACCCCAGCTTGTTTTTTCAAAAGCATCTGCAGACATAGTACAGGTTATGAATTATGAAATTTTTCAACATTTAGCACTCATAATTCATCATTTTTACCGTTCTTTTGTATCATTACCCACCCAACGACAACAAGAAGCGCACCCACGGCAAGAAATCCCAAATCCCAAGCCAACTGATGCGGTCCTGGTTTTACATGATGGATGCCAAGAATATGATGGTCAATCACTCCTTCAACCAAGTTGAACAAACCAGCACCCATCAGTATTGACCCAAAGTAGATGTTAGATGACCAAGGAACATCTTCACGCGCTCCTGCCCGCCACAGCAACACCACTCCAATCACAGTCATTATCCAATCAAAGGCGTGAAATAAGCCGTCCCAAACTGTATTGACATCTATATTAGAAATTGTGGTCATAGGTCGAACATTGCTCAACATATGGTGCCACTGAAGAATTTGATGCAGTACAATGCCATCAAAGAACCCACCAAGACCCAAACCAAGGAAAATTCCAGCAACAATCAACGGGGCACGTTGCTTGCTCTTTTCACTCTTCGCTTCCATCATCAACCTCTCAAACACACTTTTCTATCACCATAGAACTCTATTTTGAAAGCAATCTTCTGCCTTTAGACAAGTACTGTGGTGGAATTCAAAGCAAACCACTTCTTGCTAGTATCTACCGTGATGATGGATATTGATGTATAAAACAGCAATTTTCAAATGACTATTTACTTTTACAAGGTTTGGCAGCCCTATGGGTGTTTTTCCAATTTTTCTCCTCATGGAATCATCATGCAGGACATCTATTGGTCAACAGTTGAGCATTATTATCAAGCTCAAAAGTTTGTTGGAACCTCAGATGCGGTCATTATACCTCTGATCCATAATGCTGAGACACCAGAACTCGCTGCGGCATTAGGACGCGACCCCACGCACCAAATTCGTGTGGACTGGGAGGAGGTCAAAACTCAAGTGATGCGAGAAGCTGTACTCAAAAAGTTTCTTACGCATACCGATATTAGAGAAATCCTTTTAACCACGGGTGACAACCTGATTGTAGAAAACTCGCCAACCGATTATTTCTGGGGTTGCGGTGCAGAGAAAACGGGTCACAATCATCTTGGTAAAGTCCTTATGAGTGTGCGCGAAGAAATCCGCAAGTTACCATCTTTGTCAGTCATTTTTGATTAATTTACCGCTCCTGTGCCTATATTTTCACAAGAAATTAGGTGATTTCATTCAAATGGGGGATGACCATTTTCCCCCAGACACTTGGTAGCTGCACCATTGCTAAATCTAAAAGTCCGTTAAATATTCGACAAACTCTTAGATTTTTGTATTTGAATTTCTTGATTTGGAAACAAATTCATTCTCGACGTCATTTTAAATATATAGAACGAACCAAGCAAAGAAGTTATTAGCATCACTCCCGATATTGTCAGGAAAATGCTGTTTACAGGTTGGAAAATTGCAGCTTGTAGACGCTTTTTTGATCGCTTTTCCTTGCCTAATAACAAAACTATATAAAAGCCTTGTTAAAAAAATGGCATCGAAAGCTTAACATCCACAGCATGACGTTTGCTAATGCGCTCCTTAAAGACCTGTTTGAGCGCAGCTAATTGAGTATCGGTAAAAGTCGTTGCTGTTTTAGGAGGAATGCGGGCGAAAAACTCTTGTACAAAAGGGTCAGTTTTAGAAGAATCTTTGGCGAAACGGTTTTGAGGCATATTGTTTTTCCTGTCACTAGGAGTACGCTTTAGAACATAGGATTGTGTTCAGAATCCCAACAATCTCCGTCTCTCCAAGTTCTACCGGTGTGTTCACATTCAAACTTATTATGAAGCCAGGGAATTGATGTAGGGTAGGGCGAAGTAGGTACGGAAGTCAGTAAGGAAAATAAAAAGGAAAAAGTCGTGAAGCTAGAAGCCAATAGGATAATCAAAAATCCTGTGAGGAACACGATCTTACCAGCAGTCCAAAGAGGATATACGGTTTTTTCATATTGCAAGCGCTGTTTCAAGGCACGTTCCGAACCAGCTAATAACACCAAATAAAACCGTAGTCCTGGAATAGGAACGGAAACTCGCAAGTCTAAAGGATGACGACCCCAATTACGAGAGCCAAAAACCTTTTTGATGGCTTTTAGTTGCTCTTCTGTGAAAGTATCAGTAATTTCCGGGGGAATTTTAGCAAATAGTTGGTCAAAAACAGGATCAACGTGCTCCAGACGTTTCATGACTTGCGTGTTTTACTAACTGTGACTGAGCAAGATACAAAGTTTAGCTTTTGCTGAAATTCCTACTAGCATAACTACTAATATTTAAAATTATTATTAATTTATTATTTAGAAAAAATATGATTTTTGCAAATATTTTTTAATACTTAACTAGAAAAGATTTTGACAGTATGGCTATGGCAAAGTTAACACTTCAAGTATTAAGTGCTTATGCTTTGTCTGCTGCAATAATGTTGGTGGTTGTCGTTGCCTTGACAGTTAAGGAGTAGGTCAACGTAAGACAAATCTACAAATTTGTCTTAAATAGATTTACTGAAAACATCAGTTGACGTATGGCGACTTACCACGAGTGCAATGCTATACCTCAGATCTTGCACCCAACAAGAGCCAGAGGCTCTAATATCTCGTTACCAGGTTGAACCTGGTAACGAGG
>NZ_CAWMYC010000118.1:0-76618 GCF_963872035.1 Scytonema sp. HK-05 | reverse complement strand
GGTGGGGTCAAAATCGTACTGCACTAAAATGGAAACCGCCATAACCACTAACTAAACTGTGAAAAAGTCGTCTTCTGCCCACTCGGGCATTGTGTCTTTTGCCACGATGGAGGCTAGGGCATAGTCTTTTTTGTTAACTCCTGCGGGTAAGTCTTTGGGAACCCCCATCACGGTTTGTGTTTTAAATACGGTTCCTGGTTTGAGGTCGTAGAAGGGGAATTCGGGTTCGGTGCAACCTAAACAAGGCATTCCAGCGCGGGTTTTGGAGGAGACGCGGTTCCACAAAATGCGGTTGCAGGAAGAACGGGTCATTGGTCCACGACAACCTAAGTCGTAGAACAAGCATCCTTTACGTTGACCAAATTCGGTGGTTGATGCTTTGTAGGCAAAGTGGATGTTACGGGTGCAACCTGTTTGGGTATAGGTGTTGAAGAAGGTTTGTGGACGATGTAGTTCATCAAGAACAATGTCGCCTATTCGACCGGTGGCGATCGCCACTAATATTTGACTAATCCAGTCCGGGTGCGAAGGACATCCAGGAATGTTGATCACAGGTAATCCTGATTTTGACCGGAATTCTTTGCCTAAAAAGCCCCCTTCTTTGCGTTTGAGAAATTGCAATCCCTCGGATTCGCTAGGGTTGGGTGCCATTGCGGGAATTCCTCCCCAGGTAGCACAGTCTCCCACGGCGACGACATAGTTGGCAACTTGAGATAAGTCGTTTAACCAGTCTTTCATCGGGCGATCGGCAAAACGGTTCCATTCTCCAGTGCCATTCGGTGCGTTGATAACTGTGCCTTCAAATACCAGGATATCTAAGGGTATTTTGCCCATAAGACATTCCCACAGCATCGTCTGCAAGTTTGCACCTAGTTCCAATCCGAGCGATGGATGCCAAAGGACGTTAATGCCAAAGTCAGTGACCAAATCACAAACTGTGGGTTCTTCAGCGTTAAGAAATGACATGGTGTTGCCTGAACATGCACCACCTTGTAGCCATAGTAAGTTCGTCATCAGCTATCTTTATTTCTATTGTTTACCCTGCATGATTCAGGTGACGTTGTTTGTAGCGTCTCACTTGTTTTTTTCCCTCTATTTCTAATATCATGTATTTTTTGATTCAATTGTTTATTTCTTACATAAAAATTTATCTTGTTTGAATTGGAATATATTCTCTTTTTTCCGAAACAGTTATCCACTAACATTCTCGTTTAGCCAGCAGAGTTAATATATTAACAGTATGATGTTAAGCAAAAAAACAAGTGATCTTTCTATAAAGCTTTTTCCCGATTAACTATGACAGGAACTTAAGACTTGGTTGAAAAATATAGTCTTTAAATACAAGGGCAATAAAAATCTATTTTTATGATTTTTTTTAGATAAAAGTTCACATGAACATTCTATTTATTTTTCATCAAATGTTTTATATTAAAAGAAAATAGACTTAATCAATTCAAGGAGTATTCATCAAACTTCTAGCAAAAAGACTAAGCGCCGTAGGCTAGAACGCCAAGAATTCGTAGAGTATGCCTAAGTCCTACTGAATTGACTTATCCTCTGCGTGAACAAGCTTGGTTGGTACAGCCCAAAGACGCCATGCGCCATGTTAGTTGCGTCTTAAGGGTATGCAAACTTGAAAGACTGAATTTTCTCCAACCTGCTTTAGGAAGGTAGTAATGACTCCCAGCATGACAGATTCAGCAGTGAAGGCGGCAATGGCTGTCATTGCTTCGTCTTCAGCAACGACACAAGAAAAAATTGAGATGCTGATTGAAATGGCGCAGGGCTTTCAAAAAAAGCCAAAAACTGCCCAAGATTTGTGGAATGCAGTTTCATTGTGTCATCAAGCGCATGAATTGTGCGCTGAGGATAATCTGCTGTGGAAAGCTAGGGCAAAGGCAGGAATGGCAACTGCCCTAAAGGCAATTCCTGATGTTGGGGAACAACTGTTGTTAGAAGCGAAACAACGATTAGAAGAAGCCCTACCTATTTTGCTGCAGTTTGCCCCGCAAGAGGAAGTGGCGGAAGCCCAAATGAATTTAGGGTTAGTGTTGCAATCGCTTGTACCATTCAATTTAGCGCGGATGACCGATAGCATCCAAGCTTATCAGAAAGCTTTGCAGGTGTTTACCTGGCAGAAGTACCCGCAGGAATATGCGATTTTACACAATAATATTGCAATTGCTTACCTTTCCATGCCCCTGACATCAGAAAAAGAATCATTGCGTCAAGGGTTAGCAGTGCAGACATTTGAGGAGGCACTGAAGCATATTCGGTTAATAAACCATCCCAGGGAATATGCGATGTTGCAAAATAACTTGGGTAACGCTTTGCAATATTTACCGAGTTCGCATCCTTTGGAGAATATTTTGCGGGCGATCGCTGCTTATGACGAAGCATTAAAAGTGCGTGATGCCAAAGACACACCCTTGGAATACGCCAACACCATTTCTAATAAAGCCAACGCCTTATTCAACTTACCAGATAACCCGGAAAAACCAGAAGCCGGGAATCTGAAAAATATGCGGCAAGCGCGTACCTATTATCAAGAAGCTTGGGAAATTTTCACTCAACATGGACAAATAGAACAAGCGGAAGTTGTCGTACAGATGCTGCAAGAACTTGAGACAGAAATAGACAATAGTTAGTGGTGCGTATTATGTAGAGACGCGCCATGGCGCGTCTCTACAACTAACAATTTCCATTCAGGAGATGAGAATGACAGATATTTTGACAAATCAGACTTTGAGAGATTTCCTCACAAGCTTAATGGCTGGCGATTTGAATCTCATGACAGGATTTGTGTGGTTTTTAGTAGCAACAGCTTTATCTATAGTAGGCGGTGCTATTGGCGGGATGATTTTAGCCGGGAAAGATTTAGGCTATCAGTTAGCGGCACTGCTAGGCGGATTTTTTGGTCCGGCGGGCGTGATTCCTGGAATTATTTTAGGACTCATAGTGCTGAATGCCTTGAGAAACTTTTAGGAGGAATCATGTTAGAGATAGGATGGTTTAGCGCTAGGTTATTTTTTCGGGGAAAGCTACTGCGCGACCCCATGCAATTTGTTAGGCAAACTGCAATTGGTATTGGTGTAAGTGCGCTACTGTTGTTCTTACTTGCACAAGCTAAAGTTAGCCTTTGGATACCAGTTGTTATCTCAAGCTTTTTGACTGGTATACTTATGCCATTTCTACATAAAGATATCAAGTTGAAGTAAATTTTTAGCTTTAGTCTTGAAAAACTTCAAACTGAAAGCTAAAACCTGTTTTTACAGGTTACAGACGATTAACTATCAAAGAGATTTCCATTATTTTCCACTCATTTGAGGTTTTTGCCCAAATTTATTTGAGGGTAAAAAAGCCGCATAATCCCAAATCTACCGATGGACACAGGAACTGAAATGACTCTTACACCAATAGATGAAACAGAAGCGGCAAAAGTTCCCCAACTTTTACCTCTTTTTCCTCAAGGTGCAGAAGTCATTTTAGGAAATACTCTTGAAATCGGTCAATTAGTCATGCCTGTTGCACCTAGCAGCAGAGAAATGTTTGGTCCTCGCGGTGCCTGCTTGATATCAGAAAATGGACCTTTGTGGGTATCAGATACAGGACATCATCGTTTATTAGGATGGCAGAATTTACCGACTCAAGATAGTCAACCTGCTGATTGGGTGATTGGACAACCTGACTTTAATCATGAAGGACAAAATGCTAAAGGCAATCCTGGAAGGGCAACACTTAGTGTACCAACTGGAATTTGTGCTTGTGGTGAAGGTTTAGCAGTCGCAGACGCTTGGAACCATCGCGTTTTGATTTGGAAAAAACTCCCAGAAGACAACAATGTTCCAGCGGATTTAGTATTAGGTCAAACTCATTTTACGGAGAATGAACCGAACCGAGGAACCCAAAAAGCAGCAGCCAACACTTTGAACTGGTGTTATGGAGTTTTCTATCATCAAGGAAAGCTATTTGTTGCTGATACAGGAAATCGCCGAGTATTAATTTGGCATCAATTACCAGAAGAAAATGGTCAACCTGCCGATTTAGTCTTGGGACAACCAGATATGATCTCCCGCGATGAAAATGGCGGCGGTACTCCCTCAGCATCCAGTATGCGTTGGTGCCATGACATTACGGTTTGGGGAGAAAATTTAGTTGTCACGGATGCGGGGAATAACCGCGTGATGATTTGGCAGGGCATACCAACAGAAAATAATGCTTCTTGTGCGGTGGTTTTAGGACAAAAAACTTTTGATTCTGTGGAAATAAATCAAGGAGTTTATTTCCCCAGTGCCAACAGTTTGAGTATGCCTTACGGTGTAGCTGCTGCTGGTAAGTGGCTATTCGTTACCGATACTGCTAATTCAAGGGTTTTAGGGTGGAAAAAGCCACAATCAATTCTGTCTTTACAAAATGCAGAAAGTCATGCGCTTGTTGGACAAATAAACTTTCAAAGTAAAAGTGAAAATCGCGATTTTGGACTACCAAAAAGAGATAGTTTAAATTGGTCGTACGGAATCAAAGTATATGGAAATACTGCGGTCATCGCTGACTCTGGAAATAACCGAATTTTACTTTGGAAAATAACTTAAATACTTCGATTGTTTCTAGGGGTTTGCATTTGCATTTCATACAATTCTTGTAAGGTGGACATCTTGTCTGCCCTGAATTAAGGACGGGCGGGACGCCCATCCCACAAGAAAATTAAATTGTCATCGATTCAATTAAAAACCGCTACACTTTCGCATCTACGTGATTCATTAAAATCTTATGTCTACTGAAGAAATCAGGGTTCGCGGTACCGTTCAAGGAGTGGGATTCCGTCCCACTGTATATAGACTTGCAAAAGCATACGGATTGCAAGGCGAAGTTTGTAATGACGGCCAAGGTGTCTTAATTCGGGCATCTGGTCGTAAAGAATCTATAGAAGAATTTGTTCAAAAATTACAGAAAGAATGTCCGCCACTGGCGAGAATTGATGAAGTAACGCGCAAGCGTTATGAAGGCAAATCAATTTTCCATGATTTTGTCATTTCTCAAAGTGTCAGCAGCGTGGTGACAACAGAAATTCCTCCCGATGCTGCCACTTGTGGAAAATGTAAAGCGGAAATCTTTGACCCTTTCAGCCGGTGGTATCGTTATCCCTTCACGAACTGTACTCATTGCGGTCCCCGACTAAGTATCATTCGCGCCATGCCTTACGATCGCGGCAACACAAGTATGGCTGCTTTTGGCATGTGTGCAGAGTGTCGTCAGGAATATAACGATGTCGCAAACCGACGTTTTCATGCCCAACCGATAGCGTGTCAGATTTGCGGTCCTAAAACTTGGTTAGAACGTTCCGATAGTAAACCAATTACACCTCATATGTTTTCTATGCTTGACGATGTTGATGCCGTTTGTACCCTGTTACAAAAAGGCGAGATTGTTGCCATAAAAGGGCTAGGTGGATTTCATTTAGCTTGCGACGCCACCCAGGAAAAAGCTGTGCAAAAACTGCGCCAGCGTAAACAGCGCCATCAAAAGCCTTTTGCTTTAATGGCAAAAGACATGGAAGTTATTGAAGAGTATTGCACTCCCAACGCCAAAGAAAGAGAATTACTGGAAAGTCCAGCTGCGCCTATCGTGTTAATTCAGGCAAAAGGGGGAGACGACGACGAAAGGGGAAGTGGGAGAATACAATTCAAAATTCAAAATTCAAAATCCAAAACCCAAAATTCAAAATTCAAAAGTCCCCGCCTAGCGCCCTCAATCGCGCCGGGGCAGAACACCTTGGGTTTTATGCTACCTAACACTCCCTTACACCACCTCATTTTGAGGCGGATGAATCGCCCCATTGTTCTCACAAGTGGCAATCTTTCTGATGAACCCCAATCTATTGATAACGTGGAAGCGCGTGAGAAGTTAGGAAAGATTGCTGATTATTTTCTCCTACATAATCGCGACATTGTTAACCGAGTAGATGATTCGGTGGTGCGGGTTGTTGAGGATAAAGTGCTAACCATCCGTCGCGCTAGAGGATACGCGCCAGCGTCTATCAATTTACCACCAGGTTTTGAAAGCGTTCCTCAAATTTTAGCAATGGGCAGCCAGCTAAAGAATACTTTTTGTTTATTGCGAGATGGAAAAGCAATTTTATCTCAACATCAGGGAGATTTAGAAAATCCAGTAACTTTCCAATCTTATCAGGATACGCTCAATCTGTACTTAAATATATTTGAGCATCAACCAGAAGCCATTGCTGTTGATTTACACCCCGAATATCTCTCTACCAAACTTGGTGAAGAACTCGCAGCCTCCAATCAAGTTAAACTTTATCCTATCCAACATCATCACGCCCATATTGCTGCTTGCATGGCAGAAAATGGTTTAGATATTAACTCACCACCTGTTTTAGGTATTGCATTAGATGGATTAGGTTATGGCGAAGATGAAACACTCTGGGGCGGAGAATTTTTGTTAGCAGATTACCGCCAGTTTAAGAGACTGGCGACATTTAAGCCAGTGGCAATGATTGGTGGAAAACAAGCAATGAAAGAACCTTGGCGTAACACTTACGCCCAGTTAATATCTGCCTTTGCTTGGGACGAATTAAAACAAAAATACGGAAATTTAGATATTGTAGAATTTCTTCAACAAAAGCCACTGAAACTTTTGAATCAGCTTATAGAAAAACAACTTAACTCTCCTCTATCTTCATCAGTAGGACGTTTATTTGATGCTGTAGCCGCTGCAATTGGTATCTGCCGAGAAGAATGTAGCTATGAAGGACAAGCAGCAATTGAAATGGAAGCTTTAGCTGATACCACTATTTTAGATAATAAAGAAAATTTAAATTATTATTTTAACTTTGTTGTTTCAGATAGTATTTATCATATAGATTCACGTTCCATGTGGCAAGCCTTGCTAAATGATTTACAGCAGCATACTCCTCAAGCAATGATTGCTGCTAAATTTCACACTAGCTTAGCTCATGCCATTGTAGAAATGGTTGATAATCTCCGTCAGAAAAATGACATTCATCACGTTGTCCTAACAGGAGGAGTTTTTCAAAATTGTATTCTGTTAGAACAAGTTAGCAAACGCTTACAAGCTTTGGAAATCAATGTCCTTACTCACAGCTTAGTTCCAGCTAATGATGGTGGTTTATCCCTAGGACAAGCTGTTATTGCAGCCGCACAATTAATGAATTAATACTTTTTGTTAGTTAATTGTTACTTGTTAATTTTATAAAAATTACAATATAGCAACACTAAATGCTTTACGCGATACTCTCTCTTTTTTCCTTCCTCTGCGTCCTCTGCGTCTTGGCGGTTCATAAAAAAACAGAAAATACAAAATGTGTTTAGGAATTCCCGGTCAAATCATAGAAATAACCGACGTTAAACAAAAATTAGCTGTTGTCAACGTTGGTGGTGTCAAGCGTCAAGTTAATATTGCTTGCATTGTTGATGAACAGCATCCTGTTGAATCTTGTGTTGGCGATTGGGCGTTAATTCATGTTGGTTTTGCTATGAATCGAATTAACGAAAAAGAAGCTATGGAAACATTGCAAATTTTGGAAGAATTAGCAGAAGTCATAGCAATGGGTTCCTAGTCATACCAATTCTCTATGAAGTTGAGGTTCATTCCACCCCCCTGTAGTCCCCCCTTGCCAAGGGGGGACGCCAAAGGCGGGGGGTAATTATTAAGCGCATTGTTACAGAGAATTGGTATCAGCGCTGATTACAAGTCAATCGAAAATTTTCATAAAAACTTGATATGAAATACGTTGATGAATTCAGAGAACCGAGAAAAGCTGACGCTTTACTTCGTGCCATTGAACAATTATGCCAACAGCTAGAAAAGCCTATCAAAATCATGGAAGTATGCGGCGGCCATACTCATTCTATTTTTAAATATGGTATTGAAGATGTTTTACCGGAAGCAATTGAATTAATTCATGGTCCTGGTTGTCCTGTTTGTGTGATGCCAAAGGGAAGGTTAGATGATGCTATCTCTATTTCCCAAAATCCTAACGTCATCTTCACTACCTTTGGAGATGCAATGCGCGTTCCCGGTTCCACAACAAGCTTGTTGCAAGCCAAAGCACAAGGTGCAGATATTCGCATGGTCTACTCTCCTTTAGATAGCCTGCAAATTGCTAAAGATAACCCCGCTCAAGAAGTTGTCTTTTTCGCCTTAGGCTTTGAAACAACTGCCCCTAGTACTGCTTTGACTATCCTACAAGCAGAATCTGAAAAAATTCATAACTTCAGTATGTTTTGCAATCACGTTCTCGTGATTCCCGCCTTAGAAGCACTGTTAGATAATCCGGATTTGCAACTTGATGGATTTATCGGTCCTGGTCATGTCAGCATGGTGATTGGTACTGAACCTTATCAGTTTATTTCCCAACAGTATCAAAAACCTATTGTGATTTCTGGTTTTGAACCTTTGGATATTATCCAATCAGTTTGGATGCTATTGCAACAAATTGTTGAAAAGCGTTGTGAAGTAGAAAATCAATATAATCGCTTGGTAGAGGAAGCGGGAAATTCAGTGGCGATCGCCGCCATGAATCAAGTTTTTGAAGTGCGAGAAACTTTTGAGTGGCGCGGGTTAGATGAAATTCCCAATTCTGCATTTAAAATGCGTGCTGAATATGCTGAATTTGATGCAGAAGTAAAATTTACCGTTCCTAATCTAAAAGTTGCCGACCATAAAGCTTGTCAATGTGGAGAAATCCTCAAAGGAGTTTTGAAGCCTTGGCAATGCAAAGTCTTTGGCACAGCTTGCACTCCAGAAACACCGATTGGAACTTGTATGGTTTCTTCTGAAGGTGCTTGTGCAGCTTACTACAAATATGGTCGCTATTCTCATGTTGCTAAGTACATGATTCCATAAGTTCATAGCGAAAACTTGAACGAAGAGTCTGTGTACCTTTGCGTTTACCTCAGCGTTCCTTAGCGTTTAAAAACGTTACGAATTCATGAAATGCTGTACTAAGAAAATGATGTCTGAGAAATAGTGGTAGACATGGTGAGAAAACCATAACATAATTACGAATTACGAACTACGCATTACGAATTATTTTGTCACTTTCAGTATTAAAGTCAATCCTGTAGACTTTAACACTGTGACACAGACAACAAGAGAATCATCTCCATGCAACTCAACCACGGCATCACACAACACAACTCAAAACGCCTGCGCGTCGTAATTGCAGGAGGTTCAATGGGTGGTCTATGTGCAGGGTTAGCCCTACGCGGCATCGGTTGTGATGTAGAAATTTTTGAGCGTGCTTCCTACAATGAAGCAAATCTTACGCCTAGTGCTGTGCAAAGTCGAGGTGCTGGTCTTGTCGTACAGATGGAAATCAATCGGTTTCTGGCAGAACATGGTCTTACGACAGCAGAAACGCTGGGTGTGACTTCGTGGAAGAGACAGTACATTATTGGAGATGGCAGCATCATTTGGGAAGAATCAACGCCTCAATTGATGACTTCTTGGGATATGTTGTATCGTCAACTGCGGAAAGTTTTCCCAGATCAACACTACCATCAAGGAAGTAAAGTAATTGGTGTTGAGCAGAGTGACGACTGTGTAGTAGTCCGCTTTGAAGACGGACGCAAAGAAAAGTGTGACCTCCTTATTGGGGCTGATGGTATTGATTCAACCATACGCCAACAACTGCTACCGGATGCCGTTCCGCAGTATGCAGGGTATGTAGCATGGCGAGGATTGATAGACGAAAGTCTTCTTTCCTCAGACGTTGCGAAATTTCTCGCCGAACAATTTACCTTGTTTCACGGACCCGGTATGCAGGCACTATGCTATCTGGTACCTGGACCAAATGGGGAATTAGACGAAGGGAAACGTCGCATCAACTGGCTTTGGTACTTTAATGTCCTAGATGGTGACGAGTTGAAGACAGTGATGACTGACTCCCAAGGAGGAGTGCGGAAGTTTTTCCTGCCTCAAGGAGAAGTCCGAGAGTCAGTTATCCAACAGATGAGAGTGGCGGCAAAGGGATATCTACCAGAAATCTTTCAGTATCTATTTGAGGTGACAGAAAAACCCTTTATTCAACCCATCTACGACTTATCATTGCCGCGTATGGTTTTCGGGCGGGTGTGTTTAATCGGCGATGCTGCATTTGTAGTTCGACCTCATACGGCTGCTGGTACTTTTAAAGCTGTCACGAATGCGATCGAACTTGCACAAGAGTTACAGGAATCTAGCGGTGATGTGGTGGCGGCGCTAGAAAAATGGGAACCAATCCAGTTAGCGATGGGGAATTACCTCAAGCTTTTAGGGGTTAATCTCGGAAATCGTTCTGGATTGGGTCACTATGTTTTGCGTGACACACTCCTACACTGACTCTTCGAGTACAGTGTAGGCTTCTCAGACAATCCGGCTATTGCTTAGGAGACTCTGAGCTTTGTTTTGAGTCCACGGAATGCCCTGCCGCAGACTGTGAATTTCTTACCTTGTACCCTACAAGTTTTACTGCCCTGGATGAGATGCTGGCATATTCGCACTATCGGGCAAACCAAATGGCAACTCGTATTAGTCAAGATGTGCCGACTTACTTTCATGCTGTGCAACGGAGTCGCTTACCAATGGTCACAATGCCACTAGACAGAGGCTTATCAGACACCAATGTGGGTGAAGCAAACCATCAATATTGTAGCAAAAAACGCAGAAATTGGCGATTTCTCAACCACCCCTCTCCCTGTCAAACCTACGGTTTGAAATGGTCGGGGATGGTTTCGTCATCGCCCCAAAATCCATCCCAACACCGAATCAAAGATTACGGTATGGGGTTTCTTTTGGTTCAAGCTAGAGTAGGGTCTAGGGTGTAGAAAGTTTGTGGGGTAGGCCGGAAAGCCTGCCTCAAACCAGATGGCTGATATCATGTTCGCTTAGCCCATAACAAAACTTATTTGTAGTAAGGACAAGAGTCCTTGCTTTATCAGTAAAGAGGACTTTAGTCCTCACTACGGACTTCCGCAGGCTTATCTAAACGGACATGATATGAGGATACCTGTCGCACAAAAAAATTTTATTTAAACAGAATTTAGGATGAATTCCTTCTCTAACTCAGCACAGCATTTCCTCTTTCAAAAAGTTGAAAAACTTCGCCGTCATCCAAGTAAAATGCGAGATACTCATATCACCCTCGCGCATGGTAGCGGTGGCAAAGCAACACGCGATTTAATTGATGATATCTTTGTCAAGAATTTTGATAATCCTACTCTCTCTCAATTAGAAGACCAAGCCAGCTTTGATTTGGCGAGTCTCATGCAACAGGGAGACAGGCTTGCTTTTACCACTGATTCTTACGTTGTAGACCCTTTATTTTTTCCTGGTGGTGATATTGGAGAATTAGCCATCAATGGTACAGTTAATGATTTAGCAATGAGTGGTGCCAAACCGTTATATCTTAGCTGTAGTGTCATTTTAGAAGAAGGGCTGGCTGTAGAAACTTTGCGGCGTGTTGCCGAAAGTATGCGAACAGCCGCAAAAAAAGCTGGTGTACAAATTGTCACAGGTGACACGAAAGTTGTCCATCGCGGTGCAGCAGATAAATTATTTATTAATACTTCTGGTATTGGTGTCATTCCAACAGGAGTTAACGTTTCTGCCCACAACATTCAGCCAGGAGATGCAGTCATTATTAATGGTGAATTGGGCAATCATGGCACAGCAATTTTAATTGCCCGTGGGGAATTAGCATTAGACAGTGATATTGAAAGTGACTGTCAGCCGTTGAATGGTTTAGTTGAAACTATCCTTAATGTCTGTCCTGATATTCATGCTATGCGGGATGCCACACGCGGTGGTTTAGCTACAGTCTTAAATGAATTTGCTCTCAGTTCTGGTGTGGGAATTCGTTTAGATGAACAGTCTATACCAGTGCGTGAAGAAGTCAATGGTGTTTGCGAAATTTTAGGTTTAGATCCGTTGTATCTGGCAAACGAAGGTAAGTTTGTGGTGGTAGTAGGACGCGAAAATGCTGAGACTGTTTTATCAGCGATGAAATCTCACCCAGCCGGAAAAGATGCTTGTATTATCGGTGAAGTTATTTCCTCTCCTCCTGGTGTTGTCTTGTTAAAAACTGTTTTTGGAACTGAACGTATTGTTGATATGCTTGTTGGCGATCAGTTACCAAGAATTTGTTAATTATATTTTTTGCAAAAGTTATGAGCAATGGATATTTTGAACCACAGATGGACACAGATGGACACAGATAATTTATCGGTGTAGCCTACGGCACGGCTTACGCCTACATCTGTGGTTTGATTTTCCTAAATTTTATTTTTGCAAAAGCTTTATTGTGGTACGTTACATTGCAAAAATATCCTTTGACTATTGAAAATCAATGCACGAATTAGGAATTACTCAAAATATTGTGGCAATTGTGGCTGAATATGCCAATGGAACAAAAGTAAAAAGAATATTGTTAGAAATTGGTAAGCTTTCAGCCATTATGCCAGATGCAGTGCAATTTTGTTTTGATATTTGTACTCAAGGTACTATTTTAGAAGGGGCAAAGTTAGAAATATTGGAAACTCCAGGATTGGCTAAATGTCGCCAATGCAGTGCAGAAATTCATTTAGAAAAACCTTTTGGAAGCTGTCAATGTGGTAGTGTGCATTTGGACTTAATATCTGGGCAAGAACTGAAAATTAAGGAAATAGAAATAGAGGAACTATGTGTGTAACCTGTGGTTGTTCTGATGATACCGAAGTCAAAATTACCAATCCTGATACAGGTGAAGTAGCAACAATCAATTCTTCAAGTGCTACTCACCCTCATCATCACACTCATACTTTACCAGATGGCACTGTCATTACTCATTCTCATAGTCACGATCCTATCTCTGAAGCATCTCAAATTCATGCCAATATACATAGCACAACTATATCTTTAGAACATGATATTTTAGCAAAAAACAACTTACTAGCCGCTCAAAATCGAGGATGGTTCAAAGGTCGAAATATCATCGCATTAAATCTTATGAGTTCTCCTGGTGCAGGAAAAACGACTCTGTTAACTCGAACCATCAATGATTTAAAGCATCAGTTGCCTATTAACGTTATTGAAGGCGATCAAGAAACCACAAACGATGCCAAAAAAATTCAAGAAACAGGTTGTCAAGTTGTTCAAATCAACACAGGAACAGGTTGTCATCTAGATGCAGCGATGGTGGAACGAGGGTTACAACAACTGAATCCACCTTTAAATTCAGTGGTGATGATTGAAAATGTTGGCAATCTTGTTTGTCCGGCTTTATTTGATTTAGGAGAACTTTTTAAAGTCGTGATTCTCTCGGTTACAGAAGGAGAAGATAAGCCGATAAAATACCCCCATATCTTCCGCGCCAGTCAAGTGATGATTCTCACGAAAATAGATTTGCTGCCTCACGTACAATTTGACGTTCAGCGTTGCATAGAATACGCCCAGCAAGTCAATCCCCAGATTCAAGTTTTTCAGGTTTCTGCACTAACTGGAACTGGATTAGAAAATTGGTATGAGTGGCTGTTACAGAAAGTGCTATATAGCTAATATTACAGTAATTAGAGAGTACCAAAAAGTAAATTATCCATTATGTAGGGTGGGTTAGGCGCACGACAGTTAAGGTTTTACATTCAGGACTTGCATTGCGCCGTAACCCACCATTGTTTCCGTCACTACAAATTGGAGATTTTTTTGAATTGGAAATCCTTTATTCTTTTTGAATTGGAAATCCTTTATTCTATGATTAGACCATAAATCGTAAGGTGGGCATTGCCCATAAAAAGTTATCTGATGAACATTTGAGATATCACTGAGCAATGCCCACCCTACAGAGAAGCTGTGGCTTGCATTATTTGGGCGGGCAAGATGCCTACCCCACAAGATGGATAATTTATTTGTTGGAAATCCCTAACCTAGATTAAGGTGAAAGTAGAACTGTCAAATCGTTAATGTAAGTTTTGCCATTTACCAGAAAAGATACTTTCAGTTGCGATCGCTATTCTTAATAAATCTTCCTTTAACAGTGGTGGCCATTCAACTCCTACTCTCCGCCCCGCTGCAAAAAGCTGTTGACTTTTGATGCTTAACTGGTATAAAACGTAAGCTAATTCTTTGTCTACAACAGTAGCATCTTTTAGACCTTCAAAGACTACTTTCAATGCCAACAAAATCGATGTTATCTGACCAGGTACTGGTGGTTTTCCTTGCTGTAGACGCATTAACAAGGCATCTGGGTTGTCCTCGTTTATGACTGTTTGGTCAATCAAGAATTTATAAGCAGTTTCGTAATTCATGTTTGACGGACATCCATCACACCGTTCGTTGCCTACCTATTCTGTAGAGACGTTGTATGCAACGTCTCTACACGTGTGAAATTTTCACAAAAAATCCTTAACTTAAGGGTATTGCATTTTAACGGATAAGCCAAAAAAATGTAGAAACGCAAAATTTGGCGTCTCTACTTTGTATCTCTGCGTTTTTCCACGAAATCATCCTAAAATCTGGGCAATCATCCGGTTCGCTTGCGATAGATAACCACCACCGAATAAATTGAAATGATTCAAGATGTGATACAGGTTGTATAGAGTTTTTCTTTGCTCATACCCTTCATCTAACTGCCAAACTTCGTTGTAACCTCGATAAAACGCTGCTGAGAAACCACCGAACAGTTCCGTCATGGCGATATCAACTTCGCGATCGCCAAAATAAGTAGCTGGATCAAAAATCACTGGTTCTCCTGAAACAGTACATCCAGCATTTCCTCCCCACAAATCACCATGTACCAAAGAGGGCTGCGGTTTGTGATTCGCCAAAAGTTCAGGAATTGCCTCTAGTAACTCTTTTTCTTGAGGAAAATGACCACCCTTGCGCCTTGCCAACTGGAATTGATACCCCAGCCGATGTTTGGCATAAAACTCTGCCCAATCTGCCGTCCAAGTATTGATTTGAGGCGTGGAACCAATAGTATTATTGATATCCCAGCCAAAACCCCCCTGACTTCCCCCCTTACCAAGGGGGGACTGAGGGGGGTTCCATCGATGCATCGCCGCTAATTTGCGCCCCATTTCTTCCCAAGATTTGGTATTAGCTGAACCCATTTCCAGCCATTCCAAAACTACATACGCGGAACTACCAGCAGTACCCCAGCAAATAGGTTTGGGAACGCGGATAGTTGCTGTTTGATACATTTGCTGTAAGCCCAGCGCCTCAGCCTCAAACATAGCAACTTGGGACGCTTGGTTGAACTTAACAAAGTAGGTGTGCTGACCATCAGAGATACTATAACCTTGATTGATACATCCGCCACCAACTGAACGCCGTTGCGACGATTGAAATTTTTCGCTCCTCACTTGGCTAATATGGGCATCAATTTCAGTCCACATCATGGCAATAAGAATAGGGGGATGAGGAAGACGAGGAGCCAGCGCCCTTCGGGTATGCCTTCGGCACACCTTCGGTGAACGCAGTCGCCTGCGGAGGGAGACCCTCCTGCAGCGCTGTCTCACCGTGCGGGGGTTCCCCCCGTTGAGGCGACTGGCGTGGAGATGAGGGGGATAATTTCCTCATCCTCCCCAGTTTAAGATGGTTTGAGGACAACGACACCGTAAGCATCTGGGGAAAGAAATTCTTGTGCCGCTTGCATCAAGTCAGTTGCATCATGTCCTTGAATGCGGGCTGGATAGTTAAATGCTGGTTCCAAATCTCCCACCATTGATTGGTAGTAGCCGTATAAATTGGCGCGATCGCTTGGTGTTTCATTGCCAAAAATAAATCTGTTAGCCACTTTTGTCCGCACGCGGGCAATTTCCGCTTCTGTCACCATCTCTGTTTGTAAATTGCGGATATGTTGGACAATACCAGCCTCTACAGCTGGCAAGTTCTCCACCGCACAATAAGCTGCAATGTAAAAACTCCCCTGCAACTGTTGCGTGATATTACTGACAGAAATACCGGAAACCAGCCCTCGTTCTTCCCGCAAATCCCGCACCAGCCTTGATGTCAGTCCATGTCCTAGAATTCCCGCTAAAATATCCAATGCATAAGTATTATCTAATTGCTTTAACCCAGGTACTCGCCAAACCATCACGAGTCTTGCTTGCTGGAGGCTTTCGTCAATAAATTCTCTACGGACAATTTCTGTAAACGCAGGTTCAGGATTAGCCTGTAACTGCTGAGTGCTGAGTGTTGAATGCTGATTTTTAGCGACTTTTTCAAATCCATCCGCAACAATTTCAATCAACTCTTCCACGGGTAAATTGCCTACAGCCACAGCAGTGATTTCGCGCGGTTGATACCAAGTTGCATGAAAATCTCGCATCTGCTGAGATTGTAGTTGAGAAATGACAGCTTCTGGTCCCAAAACGGAACGCCGATAAGGTAGCTTATCAAAAGCTGTCTCCATCGCCCGTCCAAAAGTGCGGCGGCGGGGATTATCTTCCGAACGTCGAATTTCTTCCAAAACTACCAATCGTTCGCGTTCAAAAGCTGCGTCAGGTATGCTGGCATTCAGCACGACATCAATTTGCAAAGGCGCAAGGTCTGCAAAATCCTTGGGAGCAGTCGTAATGTAGTAATGGGTATAGTCTTGACTTGTAGCAGCATTCGTCACAGCACCCCGCTGTTCAATTCGACGTTCAAACTCGCCGCTTGCCAATCGCTCAGTTCCCTTGAAAACCATATGCTCTAGAAAGTGAGCCATACCGTTAATGGTATCTGGCTCGGCGGCTGAACCAACGTTAACCCACAAGCTTAGGTTAACTGCTTCAACTGGCATCTGCTCTGCCACTATGGTCAAACCATTAGGCAACTGGTGCAGCTTTGGGGCATTAAGACGAGGAAAGTTCAGCAGGGTTGAGGTCATTTGTACTTGTGGGGTGAGGCTATACTTCTTTAATCTTACCTAGCACTAAAATTTGTACCGAAATGACCAGTACATAACTGGGGATTTGCTAGTGAGTTATTATCACAAAAGTGACTTTAAATATATATCTTCATGATAACTTTTTTTTTAACCTATTTATGTAAAATTACTGAAAAGTTCTTGTAATATTGTTTTGAGTTTATATAAAATTCATAAAAAGTATAAGCAATTTAATAAAAAATTTAAGTCTCGTAATGAAGGAGCTGTTCATCGAGAAACTAAAGTTGCCGAGATGTAGGAAGAGATGCACAATACCCAGTAATTTCCGTGGCAACCATATGAAAGGATTCAGTGGCAGAGATGGTTAAAATTTTTGCAGCTTTGTCAGACAGTATTTCCTTGAATGAAAGAAGACTTACACTCCGCAAAAATTTTATTTTGAATGTATTTTCATTCTCAATGAAATTAATTACGAAAACTTTGATACCTATTTTTAGCTAACAAGTTTTTGAATTTTTTGTCATAAATAAAAGTTCTGTCAAAAAATATTTATACAGAAGAGTATCTTAAGCGAATACTTTATTAATAATCAAAGTCTTACAGGGTAACCTTTTCATGATGATAATAATTTTATGATCAGTATATTCCGTTAGCCAATAAGCTTTTTAAAATCAAGTATTTACACTGAAGTTCGTTGTTGCTACTGCTTATGTAAAATGTTGTTATGTCACAAAATAAGTATTTTTGAAACAAAAACATCTTTGTTTGCCAGATTTGCGAAATATTTATCTGTTTCCTATTTCTGGCTCGCTTGTTAATCCATCATCCATAAGATTATGATAAATAAAATCAAGGGTGAATTGCCGTTAGTTTCAGTTATCATTCCTGCATATAATGCAGAAGCTTTCATCAGTCGAACCTTGCAATCAGTTATATCTCAAACTTATAAAAATATAGAAATTTTAGTGGTCGATGATGGTTCCCGAGATAAAACGGTTGAGATTGTAGAATCTTTTGCTCAAAAAGACAGTCGGATCATTCTTTTGAAACAACCAAATTCAGGAGTAGCATCAGCTCGTAATTTAGCAATTGAAAATTCTAGAGGTGAATACATTGCACCGATTGATGCTGATGATATTTGGTATCCTCAGAAACTAGAAAAACAAGTGCAATGCATGTTACAGGGAGACATATCTGTAGGATTAGTCTATGCCTGGTCAGTGTTTATTGATAAAGAAGATAAAATTATCGGACAGTACAGTCCTCATAACTATTTAAATATTCTTAGCGTAGAGGGAGAGGTTTTTCCAGCTATGCTATATACAAACTTTATAATAAATTCAAGCGCTCCTTTGATTCGTCGAGTTTGTTTTGAAAAAATTGGTGGTTACAGCTGCAAATTGAGAGAGCAGAATGCACAAGGTTGTGAGGATTGGGATATTTACTTGCGTATTGCTGAACATTATCAATTTCGAGTTGTACCTGAGTTTTTGATAGGGTATCGTCAGCTTCAAGAAAGTATGTCTAACGGATGTAAGACAATGGAGAAGTCTTACAAGCTGGTTATGGCAGATTTCCAGAAAAAACATCCAGAGATTCCTACTTACATATATGATTGGTCTGCTAGTTCCTATTACGTCTATCTTGCATGGAAAAGCAGGGCAAGTGGAGATTATTGGAGTACTTTAATTTTGTTGTACAAAGCCATTAAATTAGACTATAGTCCGCTATTACTTCGACCAGTCTATCAATGCATAATTGAATGCCTTTTCAATATCGCAGCTAAGCCTATTACATCCTTTATTCGGTCAGACAATCATTCTTGGTTGCAGTTTCAGGAAAAATTCGATTTTCCGAAAAATAGGGTTGTTGTTAATCAATTAACTACAGTTTCTGATATCCAAAACCAAATCCACCAACCTCATAAACTTCCATGGAAACCACATGCTAGGATTATGTGGCAAAGATGGTTGAAAGTTTTACAGCTTTGTCGGACATTATCTCATTAAGATAAGTGTTCAATTTTTTTGATGATTTCCTCAAACCTTTATGCCAACAAAGGGTGACATTATGAAAGAGGCGAAGGTAGTAAAAACCTTATTGCCACTACTGAAATTCTATCCTTGGGCAATTCCAGCAATTATCATTTTAGGTGTTTTATCATCCTTGTTTGAAGGATTGGGGATTAGCTTATTTATTCCACTTTTGCAAAATTTTGTTCAGCCGGACTCTCAAACATCAGGCGGCAATTTTTTGGTAGGTTTTCTCAATAAAACATTTATCAACGTTTCACCCAACAACCGCCTGATAATTATTGCTTTATGCATTTTGGGCAGCATAATTTTGAAAAACTGCCTGGTTTATAGTAATGCAGTTTTATTTGCTTGGTTAAATTCGCGAATTGGTCATTCGTTGCGTTCTGGCATTTTCAAGCAACTTGTGAGCGTCAGCTATAGTTTTTTAGAAGGCAATGATTCAGGCAAGTTGATAAATATCCTCGCAAGCGAAACATGGCGAACCAGTCAAGCTTTATCAACCTTAGTTACCCTGATTATCACTATCTGTACGATTACTGTTTATGTGTTTCTATTGGTACTTATATCTTGGCAACTCACTTTGACTGTTTCTGTATTGATGGTGCTGATTTCCCTTTTCATCCAGTTAGTGACTCGTCAAGTAAAAACCTTGGGAGAACAAGCATTAGAGGCAAATTCCGGACTGAGTAACAGGATGTGGGAAGGCTTGGCTGGGATGAAGGCGATTCGAGCTTTTGGGCGCGAATCTTATGAGCAAGAGCGTTTTGATACTGCATCAAAAAAGGTACGCAATACTTTTTTGAAACTCGATATTCTCTCAGGAGCGGTGCATCCAATTTCAGAAGTTTTATCGGCGGTTCTACTACTGTGCATCCTGGTCATTGCGTTGCTGCAAGACCGAAGTTCCTTACCTACGTTGCTGACTTTTATTTTTATTCTCTATCGCCTACAGCCTCAAGTCAAACAGTTGGATAGTAGTCGTGTTGGTCTAACTGCTTTGACAAGCTCTGTACAGGATGTCATGTACTTCTTAGACACGTCTGATAAACCTTATATTACCTCTGGTCATCTTCCCATCAAAAATTTAGAACAAGGGATATATTTTGAATCAGTTAACTTTCGCTACAACCCTTTAGAAGAACTAGCTCTGAAGGATATTTCAATTTGTATTCCTAGGGGAAAAACAACTGCGATTGTCGGTCCTTCGGGTGCGGGTAAATCTACACTAATTGGCTTGATATGCCGTTTTTATGATGTAACATCAGGGGAAATTTATGTGGATAATTGCCCCTTACGAGAGTTGAACCTGACTGACTGGCGTAATCAAATTGCGATTGTCAGCCAAGATGTTTATATGTTTAGTACAACTGTGCTGGAGAATATTGCCTATGGTCGGCTAGATGCAACAGAAGACGAGATTATAGAAGCAGCAAAACTGGCAAATGCCCATGAATTTATTATGCAATTGCCCGAGGGTTATGACACCAAAGTGGGCGATCGCGGAATTCGGCTCTCAGGAGGACAAAGACAGCGCATTGCTTTAGCTCGTGCTATTGTGCGCAACCCACAGATTCTCATTCTAGATGAGGCGACAAATGCTCTTGATAGTATTTCCGAACACTTGATTCAGGAAGCCCTCAATACTCTTAGTCAAAATCGCACAGTGATTGTCATTGCCCATCGCCTGTCCACTATTGAACAAGCCGAGCAAATTATTGTCATTAACGAGGGACGTGTCGCAGAACAAGGTAATCTCCAACAGTTACTTGAGCATGATGGACTATTTGCTCAACTTTATCATTTGCAATACCGTAATACTCACACTTGATAAAGCCAGATAAGCAATTTTATGCCCTATAGCATCATCCAAATCGAAGTCACCCAACCTTTACCCACGGTCTCAGTTTCGGAAACTGATACAGGTATTGCGTTAATTTTGCGACGCAAAGATAAACCTATCGGCTTTTTAATGCAAGCACTACCAGCAAAAAGTGTGCTGACTCCGGAAGATTTAGCTGAATTGATTGCCAAAGAAGTTGGAAAGAAACTCCTTGAGGAGAGTCTACGAGAAGAACTAATAACGCCTGCTTCTTTGACTGATTTCCCCTCTCTTACAGTGGCAATTTGTACTAAAGACCGTACGGACAATTTGGCACGGTGTTTGCAATCTTTGCTGAATTTACAAACACCAGCTTCAAAATTGGAAATTTTGGTAGTTGACAATGCTCCTTCTGATGAACGCACCAAAGAATTGGTAGCATCCTTACCAGGAGTACGGTATGTTCGAGAAGTAAAACCAGGTCTGGACTTTGCACGAAACTGCGCTTTGCAGTCAGCAACGGGTGAGCTTTTAGCCTTCGTGGATGATGATGTAGTGGTAGACCGTAAATGGCTAGATGGTTTAATGGAAGCATGGGGAGAAAATCCTGATGCTGCCGCTTTCACAGGACTGGTGCTGCCTTATGAATTAGCTACAGACGCTCAAATTTTATTTGAACAAAAAGGTGGCTTTCGTCGCGGCTTTGAGAAAATTCGCTATGGTCAAGTTCTACCCGGCAATTCCCTACACCCCTGTGGAGCCGGAATTTTTGGAGCGGGTTGCAATATGGCTTTTCGGCGGGATATTTTACTAAAAATTGGTGGATTTGATGATGCTTTGGATACAGGCGCACCCCTTCCAGGCGGTGGCGATTTGGATATTTTTTATCGAGTGATTCGAGCAGGTTATCCACTCGTATACGAACCTCAATATTTGGTTTTTCACCAGCACCGCCGGGAATATGAAAAACTACGTCGCCAATATTGGACTTGGGGTTTAGGCTTTATGGCTTTTGTGGTGAAGTCTTACCAAAGTGATCCACCCCAACGTTCTCAGTTACGCCGTCTTATATGGTGGTGGCTCAAGGACCAGTTAAAGCAATTTAGAGATAGTTTGAGCGGTCGTCATGTATTACCCCCAACGATGATTTTGGCTGAATTCTGGGGCGGTGTTGTCGGATTTTTTGGCGAATATCCCCGTTCGTTAAAGCGTATTGAGCAAATTCGGAGGCAATTCTCATGACTACCTTTGCTCCCTGGAAAGTTCTGCATATTGAATTAAGTGAAGGCATCCCTACACTAACCGCTGAACCAAAGTATCAAGGTATCTATGTGGTTTTTTGGTGGTATGCTATTCCCCTTGGTCACGAGGAAATTTCAGCAGCGCAGTTGCCAATGCCTGCTAGCCAACTAGCAAATCTGGTTGTGCAAACGATTACGCCAGCAGTGGGCGATCGCCTATTAGACCACGGTTTCAAAGCGCCTTTGCCTGTCATTTCCCAAAACCCTTCACGGGATACACCTGTTGACTTTCAGGCACTGATGGCATTGCAGCAACCCCTCAAGCAGCTGCACCAATCCTGCTCTCAACCTGTCAGTGCTTCTATTTCCGTGATAGTATGTACGCGGAATCGACCAGAACAGTTGGCACGATGCTTGCGCTCACTGCAAAATTTGTCGCAACCGCCACAAGAGATTATAGTCGTCGATAATGCCCCTTCGGACGACGCTACACGTCAACTGGTTGCACAAATGCCTGGTATCCAATACGTGTTAGAACCACGTCCGGGATTAAGTGTGGCGCGTAATACTGGTATCCACCACAGTACTGGCGACATTATTGCCTTTACTGATGATGATGTGATAGTCCATCCTGACTGGAGCGCACGATTGCAACAAGGTTTTGAGAACCCAAAGGTGATGGCTGTGACTGGGCTAGTCCTCCCAGGAGAACTAGAAACGGAAGCGCAAGTCTTATTTGAAAAAAACTTTGGAGGATTTAGTCAGGGATACCGTGTTCTCACTTTTGATTCTCAGTTCTTTGAGGAGATGAAGCATCGAGGTGTTCCTGTTTGGCGTATCGGTGCTGGAGCCAACATGGCGTTTCGACGCAAGGCTTTTGAACTAGTAGGGGACTTCGACGAACGGCTGGGAGCAGGCGCTTCAGGATGTAGTGAGGATTCAGAATTCTGGTACAGAATCCTAGCTGAAGGCTGGCTTTGTCGCTATGAACCAACATCTGTGGTTTACCACTACCATCGCAGCGATCTAGATAGCTTGAAACAGCAAATGTATCAGTATATGCGTGGTCATGTGGCAGCCCTTTTGATTCAGTTTGCTAGATATCAGCACTGGGGTAATCTGCGTCGTCTATTTGTTGCCTTACCTAAATACTATACCCGGCAGTTTTTATCTGGACTTTTAAAGGGCTTTAAATCTTTCAACAAAATGCTATTAACAGAGGTATTAGGCTGTTTCTCAGGAGTTAAATTCTACTTACAGCATAGATACTTTACCAAAGTCATTATTAAGTAAAAAAGAGATTTTGCTCATCAAACCTGTACAGCACTTCATGTGTTGTCATCGACTTGGAAATCTTAAAGTAAGCAATTAAGAGGTGACATATGCAAACTTATACAGAAGATTTTTTTAAATTGATCCAAGATGGTTCGACCAAATCAGCTAAAGAGATTATTCCTATAATTTTTGAGTTCATTCATCCAAAGTCAGTTATTGATGTTGGTTGTGGCACAGGCACTTGGTTATCTGTATTTCAAGAACATGGTGTTGAGGATATTTGGGGCGTAGATGGTGATTACGTAGATAAAAAAAATTTAGAAATTCCTCAAGACAGGTTTTTATCGTTTGATTTGAAAAATCCTTTGAGTCTAGATAGACAGTTTGATTTAGTCGTTTCCTTGGAGGTTGCTGAACACTTGCCCGAGGATTGCGCTGAAACATTTGTAGATTCGCTGACAAAGTTGGGATCAGTGATTCTTTTCTCTGCTGCAATACCCTTTCAAGGGGGAAGAGAACATATTAATGAGCAATGGCTAGACTACTGGGCAAAATACTTTCAAAAAAAAGGATATGTAGCGATTGATTGTATCAGACCAAGAGTTTGGGAAAATGATAATGTGGAAATTTGGTATGCCCAAAATATTTTAATCTTTGCCCAAAAAGATTATCTGGAATCACCAACAAATTATCTTCTTAAAAATAAATTTGAACTAACTAGGGAAAATCAACTTTCAATAGTCCATCCAAAAAAATATTTACAATTCGTTGAAAAATATATCGCCGAAAACAAGGCTGCTCAGTGGTATGCCGCAGAAGCCGAAAAGTATTTAGCAGCATCTGACCCCAAAAATATGTCACTTAAGGGGGTACTTTCGGCATTACCAATTATTATCAATAATACTTTAAAAAGAAAGCTTTTTCAGAAAAAAAACCGCACTTAGACTACTAATAGTATTAACTCAGCACACATCTATGCATAAGACACCATTAGCTGATTTTCTGTCCTGCAATCCTTTTCCCCATCCCTTGACTCAAGGATTTTTTTACCGGGAAAAGATGCACGCCATCCACCGCATTACTCCCGACAAACCCATTCAAGACATTTTAGAAGTTGGGGGTGGTCAAAGTGGTTTAACTGCCTTGTTATTTCCTCAAGCGCAAGTCACCAATCTAGATTTAAACCCTGAATACGCCCAAGCACCCTGTAACCAACAAAAACGGGTGCGCTTTGTGTGTGGGGATGCCACTGCTTTACCTTTTGCAAGTGAGTCCTTCGACGCTGTGACAATGTTCGACCTTTTGGAACATGTACCAGATGACAAAAAGGCAGTATCAGAAGCTTTGCGAGTTTTGCGTCCAGGTGGTTTTCTGCTAATTAGTACTCCCAATGAAAATTGGCGGTTTCCCTACTACAAATTCATGAAACCTATCTGCCCTAGTGAGGCAGAAGTTATGGGGGAATGGGGTCATGTCCGGCGTGGCTACACTTTGGCTCAACTCAAGGCTTTGATAAATTTGCCCTGCCAAGGATATGCCACGTTCATTAACCCCTTGACGGTTCTGGGTCATGATATTGCATTTTCACGCTTATCCCATCGCCAGCGTCAACTCTTGTGTACAATACTTAGTCCGGTGACATGGCTGAGTTATTATCTGCACAAGCCGCAAGCAATGGGTACAGAAACTGCATCGGCTTGGCAGAAGGGGGAAGAAAAGCTTTGAAAAATATATTATCGAAGGCTTTTTAGACACCATCGGAGTTTTTTGAGGCTTTCTCTAAAGAGATGACAGGCGGCTGCTTGTAGGGACAGGTAGCGACGCAGACAACTTGCGCCAACCTCTTGCCCAACTGAACCAAATCTACGACTTTTCTGACATCATCTAAAATTATTAATATAAATATTAAGATTTATGTCATAAACATCAATGCCAGATCATCGTGTTGGCAACAGCAAATCCCGCGTCATAGTTATCGGTGCTGGAATTGGCGGACTCACCGCTGGGGCATTATTAGCCCGTAGAGGTTACAGTGTCTTAGTTCTGGATCAAGCCCTCGTACCAGGAGGGTGCGCTTCTACCTTTAAACGCAAAGGGTTTACCTTTGATGTAGGAGCGACTCAGGTAGCAGGGTTGGAACCAGGGGGAATTCACCACCGTATTTTCACAGAATTGGAAATTGACTTACCGCAAGCAATGCCTTGTGATCCCGCTTGTGCAGTGTATTTGCCTGGTGAAGACACACCCATTAACGTTTGGCGAGACCCAGACAAATGGAAAGAGGAACGACAAAAACAGTTTCCTGGTAGCGAACCATTTTGGCAGTTGATGGCAGCTTTGTTTAAAGCCAGTTGGGAATTTCAAGGACGCGACCCAGTGCTACCGCCACGTAACCTGTGGGATTTATTACAGCTTACCAAAGCAGTGCGTCCTAGTACATTCAAAACTGTACCCTACACGTTGTTTACAGTTGGGGATGCATTGCGTGCTTACAAGCTGGGAAATGACCACCGCTTAAAAACATTTTTGGATTTGCAACTTAAACTCTACTCTCAGGTAGATGCAGAAGAAACAGCTTTATTATATGCAGCGACAGCGTTGAGTGTGTCGCAACTGCCGCAGGGGTTGTATCATCTTCAAGGTAGTATGCAAGTCCTGAGCGATCGCCTAGTAGAAGCCCTAGAAAAAAATGGTGGCAAATTGCTCATGCGCCACACGGTGGAACATATCAAAATCGAAAAGGGCAAAGCGAACACTGTGGTCATTCGCAATCAGAAAACTGACGAAGTCTGGACAGAATGTGCTGACCACGTAGTTGCCAATGTTACCGCGCAGAATTTGGTGCAGTTGTTGGGCAAAAAGGTTCCCAATGGTTATAAGCAACGAGTCGAAAAACTACCACCCGCATCAGGTGCTTTTGTTGTGTATTTGGGCGTAGACGAAAGCGCCATTCCTTCTGGATGTCCGCCCCATCTGCAATTTATGTATGATGCCAAAGGTTCCATTGGGGAGAATAATTCCCTGTTTGTTTCTGTGAGTCATCGAGGAGATGGGCGCGCCCCAGATGGAAAAGCGACAATTATTGCTTCTTCCTTTGTAGATCCGAAACAGTGGTGGCTGACTGAGGATTATGAGGGGTTAAAGCAACAGTATACACAAGAAGCTATCTCCCACCTGGCAAAGTTCTTTTACCTGAAACCAGAAACCATTGTTCATGTAGAAGCTGCTACTCCCCGCACTTTTGCAAGGTACACAGCACGCGATCGCGGTATTGTTGGTGGTATTGGTCAAAGGATATCCACTTTCGGTCCTTTTGGTTTTGCCAATCGTACACCCATCAATAATCTGTGGCTTGTTGGTGACTCCACCCACCCAGGCGAAGGGACTGCTGGCGTAAGTTACTCAGCGCTGACAGCAGTCAACCAGATTGAGGCTCAAAAATAGTTAGTACCCGTCATAGTGTTTTATGTCATTAATTCTGATGTATTTGTAAATGACACAAATCCTGTAGAGACGTTCCATGGAACGTCTCTACAACCCAGCAAAATTAATGAGATGAACCAATAGTCTTTCATGTCATGAATTATGATGGTTAGGCGTGGTTTGTAGTGAGGAATGCGCGTCCTCCACTTTGAGAGCGTAGACGCGAGAGCGGCTTCCCGTAGGGTAGACAGCGCTGACTAGGAATCTTTCAAAATAAATGTTGTTGGGTTAACCATGTAGAAACCCAACAATCTTCCTTTTGCGCATTTATGCGTTCCACTCAGCTATTTTGCACAGCAAATCTTCAAGATACCTATTATCTTGGATAACGTCCAAATCGGGGTCAGTCTTGACAAATATGTGAAAATTCGGGTTGATTTTCAGCGCTGTTTCAAGGCTTTCAATCGCTAGCGATTCTTTTCCTAATCGGGCTGCACAACAAGCGCAATTGTACCAAGCATATTCGTCATCTGAGTTCAGTTCAATTGCTCTTTGATAGCTTGCAAGCGCCTCATCATAGCGCTCTAAATATCTCAAAGTATCTCCTATTTTGTAGTAAATCCAAAATTCATCTGAACGGATATATTGGGCTTCGTCGTAACTTTTGAGCGCTTCTTCATAGCGACCCAAATGTCTCAAGGCATCTCCGCGACGAAACCACACCCAGTAATCATTACGGCGAATTGATAGAGCTTGATCATAATCGGAAATTGCTTCTTCATAGCGCTCCAAATGTCTCAAGGCATCTCCGCGACGAAACCACGCCCAATAATCATCACGGCGAATTGCCAGGGCTTTGTCAAAATTGGCGATCGCTTCCTCAAATTGCTCTAGTTCTTCTAGGAAAATATAGCCCCTATTATACCATGCCCAGTAATCATTGGGGCGAAGTGCCAATGCTCGGTCAAAGCTTGCGATCGCTTCCTCATACTGACCCAATTCCCGCAGGACGCTCCCTCGGTCATACCAAACCCAGTATTCATCAGGGCGAATCTCTATAGCTTTGTTGTAATAGGCGATAGCTTCTTCATAACGTTCTTGCTTTTCAAGCCGTTTGCCCTGTCGATACAAATCTCTATAGTCTTGTGTGACGAGCGATGGAGTATCCGCCTCAGTTGGTGCTGCTGGACTCATTATTGATTCCCCAAAAAGTTATTACTGTTACAGACAAGCGCACTATTTATATTATGGGGAAGTCCTAGGTTATTTAAATATTCCGGTAAGAAGGCAAACAGATTGGGTAGTACTTTCCAAAGTCCAATGTTTTACCCACAGACCGAGATTTTATTTATACTTTAAAGCCGTGTTTTTACATATATTGAAGGAATTACGCGGTTAAAACCGAATCTTCCGATTAGGGAGATTGCCTGTTTAACATATCTTGTTTCCATTTAGGTGGATTTTATTAACTCACGTAAGGTACTGTAAACCATAACTTTTGAGTACACTAGCAGTAAACCATTTAATGCACAGTTATGACTTCCCAAGGAACGTCAGTTGATGATTTGGTACTCGTTGCTGGTGCTACAGGTGGAGTGGGGCAACTTGTGGTCAGCAATCTGCTAGAGAAGGGCTATAAAGTTTGCGTCTTGACACGCAATGCAGCAAAAGCCCAAAAGATGTTTAATAACAGAGTAGAAGTTGCCATTGGTGACATACGCGACGCGAATACACTACCAGCTGCAATGCACGATGTCACCCACATCATATGCTGCACTGGAACTACCGCCTTTCCCTCTGCGAGGTGGGAGTTTGACCAAACTCCTAACTTGATTGAATGGGTTCAGGTGTTTCTTAACCCCAAAGATAGTGAAGCAAAGGCAAAGAATAGTCCTGCAAAAGTTGATGCCCAAGGTGTCAGCAATATAGTAGCAGCAGCACCTCGCAACTTGAAGCGGTTTGTTTTTGTGTCTTCCTCCGGAGTTCTTCGTAAGGATAAGCTTCCTTTTAGTATCCTTAATGCATTTGGCGTACTTGATGCCAAACTCAAAGGTGAGGAAGCCGTCATCAGTTCCGGATTACCCTACACCATCATTCGTCCAGGACGTCTCATTGATGGTCCCTATACCTCATACGACCTGAATACTTTGTTAAAGGCAAAAACAGGGAGCAAGTTTGGTGTCGTGTTGGGTACAAACGATACATTGTCAGGTCAGACTAGCCGGATTGATGTGGCAGCCGCCTGTGTAGAATGCATTTCTAGCCCTTTTTGTCAAGGGCTAGTTTTTGATTTAGTAAACCAGGGAGCAAGACCGTCTGTCATTGACTGGGAGGCGCTTTTCTGCGAGATAAGCAAGACTTCTAGTTCTAATGTCAAGTAACAGATTGGTTTAAAACTTAGCTTCATAATATCTGTATAGCTTAATTTAGGCTACATAAAGTTGGGATGATCAAAACAACTACCAAGCTAAGCGATCGCTAAGTGTGACAAACACACCTACACTGTGTACTTGCACAAAAGTTGCCAAGTATGTAGCTTATACTCGTTTTCATAATCGTTGATAAACAGCCTAGAACTCATCTATGACAGCTTTTCATTCGGGCGATACTTTTAGTCAAGTCATCATCTCGTTCCCAGGCTTTGCCTGGGAACGAGATGATGAATGATGATTACGGAGTATCTTGGATCACTTCAAAAAGTGCATCAACTCTGATTGATTCGCGGCTATTGCTTGCTCTACTGAGTCAAGCACCTCGCGTTGGAGTTGAGTGCGATCGCCAATGCCTGTGCCCCTTGAGCGATGGCGCAGAGCGCCCACTTCGTGATCGCCCAGTTGAAATTCCTGCCAAATTTGCCCGCGCACGTCTTGTAAAAAGATTCGCCATTCACTCTCTACATTTTGAGCGCGAAGTATGCAATCTATAAATTCTTCTAGAATTGCGTAAATAGCTAGGCTAGGCTCGCTCAGCAACTCTTTCAAGGCTTTTTCGCACTTACCAACAGTTTCTGCATAAGCTATCTTAAGATTAAGCAGCACTTGTTCAGCAGAGGGTGATCCAGAAAGCTTCAGGGTTGCAGGCTCGTTTGGAGTCAGTCCATCCAGATGTTTGCGAATACGGTGCTGTAATAATCCCCGGTAAGAAAGCTTAAACTCAGCTAGCGTTTGGAACCCATGCTTAAGTTGACTAGGTATCCCTGGTACGAGTTCATCGGGTATTTGCGCAGCAATGTCTGCGATAAATTCAGTTCCTTTAGCTTGCGTCAGTTTTCCCAAATGTCCCTTTTCAATGAGTACCTGTGCCACTTGCGATTTGACTTTGTCAAGCGATCGCTCCAAACCAATATCTAGTAACAACAGATGTTTCGATAAATGAGCGCGGATTTCATTGAGGTACTTTTCATATACAATGGCGTAGCTTTTTTCAACACAAAAGCGCTGTTCTATTTCTTGAATTGACGGAATTCCTGTATCACTTCGACAAGCCTGCAAAGCTACTTCTACTTGCTTTTTAAAGTCCATATCAACTGCTTCTCGCTTTTTCCTCAGCTCCTTGAGCAGTTTCTCCAGACTATTTGTCAGAGTCCACCAAAGTTCCTTGAATTTGACCTCGAACAATGCAAACCTATGAATATCATCATGCGTTGCTAAATCTAAAGCCTTGCTGACTTTGTCTAATTCAGCTTTCACTTGATTTTGGAGTAAAATTAATCGCTGTTGGCACAAGGAAGCGTATTTGTAATCTAAATCAGTGATTTTTGCCTTCAGGTAATCAAGAACTCGCTCAAGAACTTTGTCAGCTTCTTGCGTATTAGCGCAGTTAGCTGTTACGCATTCAACAACATCGATATTTTTGTTGGCAATATCTTGCGCCAAATCTTGGCAGCTTTTTGAGTTGTCGCGAAAGGGTGAATCAACTTCCGTACGGTTGAGTACCATGAAGGACCACAAGTTGATTGGCAGATCAGCTTGTGCTGCACGTACCGTGTCATACAGGCGTAGATCTACATCCGTCCAGGAGTCGCCAGTTGACTTTGGCATCCGCACAAACAAGATCACATCAACTTGTTCCCCTAAAATTTTCATCAGATGCTGTTGATCGCAAATGCCTGTATCACCCAAACCAGGCATATCGACAAAAGCTATTTGTCCAACATCAGCGTTAGGATATTTACAAACAATATTCACTTCCCGTACTGCCAGATAGTGAAAGTGCGGTGCTGCGGGAGGGTTTCCCGAGCCAGGCGACGGCGTAAGCGCTACGCGCACAGTTGGTGTTAGCGTAAGCTCGTCGCTCCGCGACGAGCCAGGCGCAGCGTCTTTGTAGGAGAACCCCGAAGGGTTAAAAAATATACGCTGAACGTAGGGAGTTTCCTGAGCCACATACTTCCGAATCTGATCTTTAGAAATGCGGCGAGGTGAGGGTTGCTGAAATAAGTGGCGATACTTATCCCAATGTATATGATACTGTGCTAGTTGTTCATACATCCCTCCCTGCTCGGGATATTTAGGATCGTCACTGGCCAACAAAGGCAGAGGTTTTGCGGCAAACTCATCAATTGTCTTCGGCTTTTCGCTTAAGCCAAGTTTTTCATAACAAGGACTAATAAGTTCATCTAGGAATGACTGCTCTGAGTGAAACCAAACCTCAGCGTAAGTTTCCTCATTATGATTGTTATAAATAATACTACGAACCGCCGTGCAATAATGGCTTTCTCCATCTGGAATTTCAGCACCCGTCAGTCCTGTTAAACTTTGTAGCAGCCGACTCTTACCTTGCTTTGCTCTTCCAACGACTCCAATCTTGAGTATCTTGCGGCAAAAGCGCTCTTTGAGTTTCACTAGCGCTTCTACTTCAGTATTAATACTAAATTCTAATGTTGCAAAATTTATTTCTTCCAAAAGCCCAGCCACATTTGGGTCATCAACTTGTCTAAGCAACTGATAACGATATTTTTGAAGATGACGAATTGCTGAGTCAAGAGATTTGAGTTCCGCCTCTATACCTGCTATTTTTTCAGCCAAGGGTAGGCGTTTTTCAATAATGCTGGTAATGCTCGCAGTCTTATTTGTGTTCATTTAACAGCGTATTTTTCCGTTATTAAGTATATACCTAAAATTTGACGAAACCGATACATATAGCAGATACGAAAATCTACTTATATTTATACTAAAGAAAGATTGATATTTGATATCATTTGGCAGCGCTAGTCATATTTTTCCCAACCAAACCAGCAAAATGAACAATCTTGTATAAAGAAACGGTAAAATAGCCCAAGTCCTGATCCCGAGAAGAAACGCTGAAACCTATGGACAGTGACATACAACTTCCTTGGCAGCAAGAGACAGTGATTCGCCACAGCCAACGCCTGATGCAAACAAAGTTTTTACTATTAGGCGGGACGTTCTCTGTTATATGCTAACGGTTCACCAGAGGAAATAGCGCACGCACTGTTTGATGCACCTTTTGTTGTATCTCACGGCACGCAATCAGATCCAATGTGCGATTCGTTGATAGCTGAATCACGGTATCCAGTCCGTACATAACCTACCCAGCTAAAACCAGAAATGGCAATGGCTGAACTTCGGAAGAAAGGCCACAAATCGTAGGGTGGGCATTGCTCCTAAAAGTTTATATGATGACATTTGAGATCGTGGTGAGCAATGCCCACCTTACAGAAAACCGCTGTAAGACAGAGGCATTTTGACAAGCTTAAGGTAGCAATTGCTATCCCATTAGAAAGATGCGGTTATCACCCGCATAGTTTTAGACTATTTCACGAAAAATCATTCCAAATGAATACTGAAAGAAAGGATGAAGTATAAAAATTTTTATACTTCATACTTTTGCCTTTAGTAGCTCAGTCTTCTCCTATCAACATTTAAGGAAAGATGCCGTGAAAGCAAGAAGCTTACTCATCAGTTGTGCTTTACTGTTGAGCATAACCCTTCCTGGCAATGCACAACAAGCGCAGGAACCAAGGGTAGAGCAAGTTGAGGGCTATTTGGTAACGCCTCAACAACTCCAATTTGACGAATCATTGCTGCAACAACTCCAGGTACCTGCGGGATTCCGCATCAATGTATTTGCCAAAGACTTGGGTAATGCCCGGATGTTAGCAGTAGCTCCCGATGGTACGATCTATCTTACCCGCCGCGAACAAGGCGATGTGTTGGCTCTGCTTGATTCTAATCAAGATGGGCGTGCTGACGAAATACGAACGGTTGCCTCAGGTTACAAATACATCAATGGCATCACGATTTATCAGAATCGTCTCTACTTTGTCACAGACAGACAACTTTATGCTGCAGATTTACAGTCGCCGGGGGTCATCGGCGAACCGCAGGAGTTGATTAATGACTTACCAGATGCAGGACAACACCCAAACCGCACCCTTGCTTTTGGTCCTGATGGGTTGCTTTACATTACAGTAGGTAGCACTTGTAACGCGTGTAGAGAGACGAACCCAGAAAGCGCGACTCTGCTACGGGCGCAACCTGATGGTAGTAATCGCACGATTTATGCCACAGGCTTACGTAATACCATCGGCTTTGGTTGGCATCCGGAAACTGGAGAACTGTGGGGTATGGATCATGGTTCTGACTGGCGTGGTAATGAGCAACCGCCAGAAGAATTGAATCTCATCGCTGAGGGCGGAAACTACGGCTGGCCCTTTTGTTATGCCGATCGCCGTCCGGATGTGTACTTGCCAGCAAATCCCACAGGCACAACAAAGGAGGAATACTGTGCTAATACACAACCGCCAGCACTCACCTACACGGCACATAGTGCGCCGTTGGGAATGATATTTTATACAGCATCCCAGTTCCCTGAAGAATACCGTAACGATGCTTTTGTAACTATGCGCGGTTCATGGAATCGCAACCCTCCCTCAGGTTATAAAGTTGTGCGGGTGCGATACGAAAATGGCAAACCAGTAAAATTTGAGGACTTCATCACAGGATTTTTGAACGAAGAACAATTGACACAGTTTGGCAGACCGGTGGGTATTGCGATCGCACCGGATGGTTCGCTGTTGTTCACAGATGATACCAACGGTGTGATTTACCGGGTGTCGTATGTAGGGACTAGCAACTAGCTTTACCTCACTTCCATTCCTCTCTCCTAAGAGGAGAGAGGCTTTTACCTTAGCCACTTCCCTTGTAGGGAAGGAAAGGGATTGGGGAGTTAAGTTTGGGGGCTAACACACACCCTATTAACTATCTTCTAATTCCATTTGCAACGGCTTGCGATTGTTCTTCAGGTGGATAGTTTGACCTAAGAACTGATGCAGGTAGAGCAAGGCTGACATCAGCACCGTTGATCACAACTCCTAACAACCCAAGGTCAGATTCGATCAATTGGTCGATCGCCTCAGTGAGCATATTTTCCTGTGTGTAATTTGGTCTTGCCACCAGCACAATGCCATCGCTATAAGGTTGAATTAACAAAGCGTCGTTCGATAACCCTAAAGGAGTTGTGTCTAAAATCACTAAGTCAAAACGCTCGCGTACATCTTCCATCAGCCTTCGCATTTCACTAGATTCAAGAATTGCGGCTGATTGACGCACAGGACCAGGACTGGGAAGGATGTATAAATTTTCTATATCTGGCACTAAGCGAATACATTCGCTCAAGCTGCCGTAATAACGCAAAGGTTCAACTGTGGCATCGGGGTCAGAAGTCACGCGCAAAGAAGAACAGCGAGAGGGCGATCGCAAATCGGTTTCCACAATCAAGGTTCGTTTTCCCGCACGAGCAGATGCTATTCCCAAGTTATAAGCACTTACGGTCTTCCCTTCGTAACTGCTGGTACTGGTAATCAAGACCACCTTCAAGTTTCTCTCACCAATGCGGCGCAGATTACTGCGAAACCTTTCATAAAATTCCAGATAATAAGACTCTGGAGAAAGAACCACTGGCACTTCACCAAGATTCACCCCATCCACTGGCATCATAGGCAATTCCCCCAAGAGAGGAACTTCTCGTTGTTTGAGGATGTCGCGGATATCTTCCTTGGTTTTGAAGGTGCCTTCCAATGACCCGAGTAAAAATATAACTCCGCCACCCACCAACAATCCTAGTAAGCTGCCTACGCCCAAGGTCACAGGCACACCCAAACCCTGTCTTTTCGCTGCAACCGCTACTGGTGGTCTAGCAACACCGAGACTGCTGACTGTTTCAGCTTCTGCTGTTTTTGCATCGGTGAGTTTCACCTGCATTTGGTCATAAACGGCTCTTTTAAGTCCAACTTCCTGTTCTAGACGCGATCGCTCTAATTGCTTATTTGGTATCAGAGAATACTCTCGCCGCAACCGTGCTTCTTCTTGCACTAAGTCAGTCTGTTGCTGTTGCAATGTCTCACGTTGGGTTTGCAAACCCACCAGTTGGTTCGCCAGCTGTTGTCTTGCTGGATCTAGGTTGCTTCGGGAGCGAACTGCACCAGTAGTGGGAAGCGGTGCTGTTCCTTGCTCACCGCCTACAACTTCACCGCCTCGTTGCCGCAGTAAGCTTTCATAAGCGTCTTTCTGACGCCGCAACTGAACCATTGTCGGGTGATCGGGACGCAAGTCTTTTCTAAAAACTTCTATTTGGGATTCAATTTGATAAATTTGCGCTCGCAAGTTAGCAATAATCGGATCGGCGCTCAAAGCAGAAGAGACATAAGCTTGGTTGACGTTTAAGCCCAACTTTTCTTGTAGACTGCGAATTTGAGCATCAATTCCAGAAACAGTCAATTGAATTTGCCGTTGTTGTACCTGGCTACTATTAATGGCGTTGAGCAAACTTCCATTCTCAGCCGCCAATATTGCTGGTCGCTCTTTGCGATCGTACAGTTCTAGCTTGCGTTCAGCGACTTGCAATTCCTGTTTCGCCTGTGGTATGCGTTCGTTAACTTTGGTAATAATTGCTTTTAATCGCCGTGTATTTATTTCCGCGCTCAACTGCATCATTGCTTGCATCAATTCCTGCAATGTTTGTTCAGCTCGTTGGCGATCGCTATCCTGATATTTCAGTTCTAGGAGTGTGGAAAGTAGTTGTCCTGTCTTTGGTTCTCTCTCAGGCATAGTCAGGACAACATTTGCACCTATCTTTGCTGGCTTAACATTGAGTTTCGCTGCCACACTATCAATGATTGGGTCTGATAGCAAAATATCCCGGCTCAGTTCCTGTCCTTGCTGATTAATTTCGCTACCTGTTGTCGAAAAAGACACTGGTGGACGACTGTAGGTGAGTGCGCCGTTCGCTATATATTTAGATTGTTGTGGTTGCAAAGCCACCACCGTTGAACCCGCTACAACTAAGGCAAAACTAGCTAGTCCAATCCACTTGTACTTATCGAAAGCAATGAGGTAGCGTTTAACAATCGGTGGAGTCATAGCAGCAGCAAATAAAAACTAGGTATAAATGAGGCTAGAGTTATTATAGAGTTTCGGTTTTTACGACTTATAAATTATAAATTAATCCATTATGAATTATAAGAAAATTTTTATGATTCATAATTGAAAGTTCATAATTTTACCTCGTTTCTCCCTTACCTTCTCTTCTAAAAAACCTACAGACACTGACTTGAAAAAGCACCCTGACTCCGGGGATATGAGAAAATTTTTCTTCTCTCTTGAGTGTACGCACTTCATGACGGCTACTTATCTGTCATATATATCAAAAAATTCCAGGAAGCTGCGAACATCGAAGAAAGGACGAGTAATTGTACTGAGGATATTAGTAATTTTAGCAATTAGGTTTCGACCCACTACGATAATATCGTTATCTTGAAGTGGTACATTTTGAGATACATCCCCTGCCAATACCTTTTTAGCATTAATTGTTTGCCTGACGGCTCGACCTCTTTCCGGGTCAAAGCGAACTAGTGCTATTTCACTGAGGTTTGCACTGTCAGTATTGATTCCTGTCAATACGTCTATAAAAGTACTACCGTTAGGCAGAGGCACAGTGACAATCCCCCCTCCAGCATAATTTAACACACGGATTCTAATCTGTGGTGATGCTAAGGTTGAGCGAGACACTAAGGTGCGGTCATAACTATCATCGTTTGCGAGTTCTCGACGCGGCACAATGATCGCATCCCCATCCTGTAAGCGGAAGTTAGGTATTTCCCCTCCATTTTGTAATGGAGTATACAGATCAATATTTTGTGAAACCACAGAACCATCAAGCCGTTTCCGACGGACTTGTACTTGCCGCAGATCTGCCATCATTGCAGAACCACCAGCTAAAAATAACGCATCACTCACACGAGGTGTTGCAGAGCCAATCGGATAAATTCCAGGTCGATTGACTTGCCCACTGATTGTGACTTGAACTGGTCGCTGTCCTACGAGCGATACTGACACAACTGGGTCAACTAATTCGCGACTTAAAGCCACGCGGATTTTTTCTTGCGCTTCATCCAACGTCAAGCCTTGTACCGACAGTGTCCCTACTTGCGGCACGAATATGTTACCTTCTGGGTTAATTTGAGCCGAAAAATTTAACTCTGGACGCTGTCCTACTAGTGACAACGTCACAATGGGATCGACGACAAAACGATTGTACCCTGAGCGAATTTTTTCTTGTGCTTTTTCCAGAGTCAAGCCTTTGAGTGACACTGTTCCTAGCAACGGCACTACAATGTTTCCTTCTGGGTTGATTTGGGATTGAAAGCTTAAATCTGGGAAGCGTAAAACTGAGACTGCAATGGCATCTCCTTGTCCTAAGCGATAGGCACCCGGAGGACGCTGAGTCAAAACATTAATGGCATCTCCAGGTCCTAAGACGTAGCGGTTTAATTGGGGTGACGTCCCTTCTATGGAACCTGGGGCTACAAAGTCAGCACTACCAGGTGGAGGTGCGGGAGGTTGTCGTGGCGATTGTTCTTGTGGAGTACCAGGTACAAGCGCAGGTGGTTGTTGTGGCGATTGTCCTTGTGGAGTACTTGGTACAGGTGCGAGAGGTTGTTGTGGCGATTGTGCTTTTACACTACGAGGTACAGGCGCGGGAGTCTGTTTTGAGGGTTGTGCTTTTACACTACGAGGTACAGGCGCGGGAGTCTGTTTTGAGGGTTGTTTCTGTGTTGGTCTTTGAGCAACAACAGGTTGGGCAATTGTTACCAAAAAAACGCCTACATAAAGACCAACAGAAGAGAGGGCGTTAAATACACGCATACGACAACCAGGAACTATGGACAATAGCACTGTAACTTACTTAAGTAGTATAAAGTGCCGAAACAACAGAGTTTTAATTCTACTTTATTGAGGATGCTAAAAATTACCTTTTTGATTCGAGAATTTTACATTATTTTATACAAATGCATTGATGAACGAGCCTATAAAGGACCTGTCATCAAAGCAGCTTGCACTGTTTGACCAATAGACTTGGCTTGATTCCAAGTTGTTTCCACTTGCCCCAATGGCTCCATAGGAATCAGAATACTCACAGCAACCCAAGGAGCGCGTTTTTTGTGCCACTGTGCTATTTGATCGACTACGAACCACCGTAAAGGTGATGAATGACCACCGTTGGACCAGGCATACCATTGTAAGACAGCGAAGGTTTGCTGCCCAGTTGAGGCACGAAAAAACCTAGCTTCTACCTTTGTTTCAGCATTTGACCCCGCTTTTTGTGGTTTAACAGTAAAATCAGCAGAGCGATACTGAGCTATCTGCCACTGCCAAAAGCTGTTCATTTCCGTCCACTCCACCACAGGCTGGTCTTTTGATCCTGTTTGCGGTCGCAAAAGCACAATTGCTTTGGTTTGGTCGCCTTGTTTCTGAATGACCTGGTAAGACCATTTGCCTTCCCCTATCTGTTGTTCGCGCTGTTCTACAGTTTGCCAACCAGGAACGCTCAACCCCTTTCGAGGTAAATTTTGCAACTCCTTAATATTAGTTATTCGTGGTAGTTCCTGCCAATTCCAGTGTGCTGTTAGGTAACCAGGAATCGCTCCTAGAACCAACAGTAGTAATAGCAACAAAAGCGCTACTACCTGAGAAAACTGGCTCTCCTTAAGAAACTTGGTAAAGGAAATCATCGGTGAAGTCTACAGTACTTAAACTAAATTTTACTTTGAGAATCAACATCGTGAAACCAGCAATATTTATCTATATTGAGAAAAATCGATACTCAAAGGCGATTGCTCCATCTTAGGATCTTAGGGTAGCTGTAGCGATGGCGTGGGAGGCGTGAAAAGTTACTATGCAAGGTCTGACTGAATTTATCAATGAGGCGATGCAAGAGTGGAAAGTACCTGGGCTGGCGATCGCCATCATTAAAGATAGCCAAATAATTTTTTGTGAAGGCTTTGGCAAGCGAGATGTAGAACAAAATCTCAGTGTTACACCACAAACTCTCTTTGCGATTGCTTCTTGTACCAAACCCTTTACGACAATGGCGATGAGTATCCTGGTAGAAAGAGGTCTCTTAAACTGGGATAAACCTGTCAGAAATTATCTGCCCACTTTTAAACTTTATGACTCTTATGCAACTGAACATATCACACCCCGTGACCTCGTGACTCATCGGTCTGGCTTACCCCGTCACGATGCTATGTGGTATCAAAGTCCCTTCACCCGTAAAGAAATATTCGACCGCTTACAATATCTCGAACCCACTCACGAATTGCGTACTGTTTTTCAGTATCAAAATTTGATGTACATGACCGCTGGCTACTTGGTTGGTGAAATTGCAGAAAGTAGCTGGGAAGAATTTGTGCAACAGGAAATTTTTAATCCTTTAGAAATGAGAGATAGTAATTTCTCTGTAGAAAAATCCCAAAAAGCTGATGATTTTGCACTTCCTTATCAAGAGAAAGACGACAAAGTTGAGAAAATGCCCTTTTGTAATGTCGATGTTAGTGGTCCAGCAGGTTCGATAAATTCCAACGTTGCTGATATGGCTAACTGGCTTTTACTCCATCTTAATCAAGGTAAGTATGGCGATAAACAAATTATTTCACCAAGTCATCTGCAAGAGATGCACTCTCCACAATTCGTGATGACTCAAACACTGGAATATAATGAACTTTTTTATTATTTTTATGGTTTAGGATGGGCGATTACCTCTTACCGAGGTCATAATTTAATTCAGCATGGCGGTAATATTAATGGATTTTCTGCACGGACAACTTTGCTGCCTCAAGACAATATTGGTATAGTGGTTTTGACTAATATGGATCAAAACCCAGTCATAAATACTGTGACTTATTATGTATGCGATCGCTTGCTCGGTCTAGACCAAGCTCCTTGGAATGAACGAATGCAGGAAAAATATGCTCAAGCCAAAGAAGCTACTGCAAAAGCTAAAGAGCAAATCGCTTCAGAGCGTAAAACTCCAACCCAGCCTTCTCATCCTCTAGAAGATTACACAGGCTATTTTGAGCATCCAGCATACGCAATCTTATCAGTTGAAATTCATGATAATCGTTTAACAGCAACTCATAATTCAAAGATTTATAAATTAGAACATTACCACTATGATATTTTTGTTGAATATGAGTTGTTTGAGCAACCAAAACTTATATCTTTTTTAACTGATACCAAAGGCAATATTAGTAGCCTGAGCGTTCCCCTAGAGCCAACTGTGAAAGAGATTTTATTTACCAAGTCGCTACAAAACTGCCCCCACCATAATCTTTGATTTGGTGAGTCAGCACTGCAGGCGGTGAGACCAGTGCTGCAGCAGGGTTTCCCGACCTAGGCAACTGGCGTTCGCCGTCAGGCGTGCCGTTCGGCGATAGCCGTGGCGCAAGCCATAGGCATACCCGAAGGGGTTTCCCGCCGTAGGTGACTGACTCTCCCGTTGGGTGGTAGGACGCTAAACTCACTCTCAATTGCCGCATTTGAGCTTCCTAGGAATTTGAGTCAAGCAACACAGGAGTGTATAGTTGCTGATCATTCTGCTTAAAACTAGCAATAGTTGCTTGCCCTCTTGGACTCAGTAGATATCTCAGAAAGTCCATTGCCTGCTCAGATACGCCAGTTGGAGTATTTGCCAATAGTGCATCGCAGGGATTTAACAAAATATCGTCTAGTCTGTCGCTTCCCTGGACATATGGCGTTAAGTTAGTTGTATTCTTTAGATTGGCTAGCCACGTGCCTTTGTCTGTAAGAGTGTAATAACCTGAGTCGTTAGCAAGTTTTATAGCAGCAGCAGGAAAGGTATCTCCTGTCATTTTGAAGTACCAGCTTTCTTGTCCACTAAAGGGAGGATTTAAAGAAATGCTTTGAAAGATTTTTTGCTCTTTAAGATTTGTTGCAGACAGATCGTTGCGTGAGAGAAAAACAGAGCCGTCATTAGGACTTCCAGTCGGAGAACCAGTCTGGGCAATTTTGAGGAACGCTGACTGTGCTGTATCGCTCTCACTCAACTGAGCCGAATTATTGTTTGTCGGGCCGACAATCCAAAAATGATCTTTGAAAATAAAAGACAGCGCTGTAGCATAACCTTCTCGTACTGCCTGTAACTCTAACTGTGCATCGTAGACCAATCCTATATCAACTATCCGACGTTTTAGGTACTCTAACGTTACCGTGGTGTCTGATTTATACCAAGCGACAGTGAAACCACCACCTTTAAAATTTACGTAATCCTTAGCGAGAAACTCGATTAAACCAGCCTGCCCAGCGCCACCATTACCAATTCTGATCTGTATCGGCTCGCTACTACCTAGCGGATAAACTTGTTCAGGGGAGATTGCTTGCTCTGATTGGGCTACGATGAGTGATTTAGTCAACGATTTGGGGCTTAACTTTGAGTCCAAAGGTTTTGAAGTAGGCGCTGACAAAGCCTTCGTACCAACTAGAGACATAGCAAGTAAAGATACAGACTGTAATATATTTCGCCTTTTCATAGCTAATAATCTTAAAATTTTCTAGAAAACTTACCCGTCATTGATTTGAGAGAGGACAACCCATCAGCCTAAATCGTTAAAGAGAACATAAGATACTAATACAATGATTCTAAGTAATTTGTATAAAATTACCCATTTTTCCTACTTTTCCTACTTAATTAACAAGTTACAAGCATTTATGGAAAGCCGTTATTAAGTGCGAATAGCCAAAGCTACTCCATAAGTGTTACTACTTAAATGTAGGACCTATGTCAGAAAATATGTAGCAATATCAAAATTTAGCTCAATTACCTATGCTTCACCTTCGTGTTGAGTTTCTGTAACTTCTGAAAAATATGCATCAATCCAATTGAGAACAGGTATTAATAAAAGCAGCATAATCGCAGAATACACATCACCACCCCAACTATCATGCAGCCAATGAAAAGCCCCCTCTTGTCCTGTGCCATGAAAGAACGAGAGTAATGTGTTGCGAACAATATTAGCCGAGATACTCATTAAGACTGCAATAGATAAAAACCAGATACTTTTGCGGCGGGAAGACAAAGCACCCGTCCAATAAAGTAGCATCAAGCCAACATAGAAAGTTGTGAATAGCATCTTTAGCCCTGCACAGTAAGGCGCAACTTCTACAATCCTTCCTCCGACATATATATTTATCCCATCGACAATAACTTGCATCCCAAGCTGAGTGAGTATAAATCCAGCAGTACCCGCGATGAAACTTTGCAGGGGTAACGTGTAGGGAGTGATCAGGTATGGAACGGAGGTAGGTGTTGCTAAAAGCACTAGTATCAGAGGAAATCCTTGCAATTTGAAGCCAGGAATTCCCTTAAGCCAGAGGCACAATCCTGCCAAGATAAGTGGAAAGGAAATGTTTACCCACTCGCTGACACCGCTTAGATAAAAAATTCCCCCCACTACTAACAACGCAGCACCCAAGGGATGGGAAGTATTTGGCAGTCTTTGCCACTTTTTTCGGTTCATCCAGCATAGATAGCCAGCGAACGGTAGCCCAATAATACCGTGGCTAAAATATTCGTGTTCTATACTGATACTTTTTTTGACCCAACCATCCCACCAGTACAGTAGCAGAGGAGCATAAAGCAGTACCAAAATACCTAATAGAGCTAGGCTCATCAACTGTGAAGAATTTTTATTTTTAAGCTGACGCTGAATTTGCATGACTTTTTTAATAATGAATAATGAATTATTAGTATGACTTTAATTGATAATTCAGCATTTCTCATTCATAAATTTTTGAAATGCAGAGTAACCCACTCCCACACCGAATCAAAGATTACGGTGTCGGGAGGAATTGCGGGGAAATTGGGGTGCGTCCTCCAACCAATCCCAAGCTGTGCTTGGGGACGGAGGGGGACAGCGCAGCAATTTCCTATTTCTTAGGATGCTACGCATAATCGTGTACTCCGTTTCAGTAACTGAACTTTAGACGGGCTAAACTGTCCAATACGATGCCAGTTATGATCGTATACCGACACGTTTTTAGTTTTAACGGTTTGAGTATAACCACCAACCCATCCGATATAAGTCTTTCCTGCCTTCTGTGCTTTGACTAAATCAGCAGTTCTGAAACCAAATGGTGTTACTGTCCCGCCCTTACGCTTTCTATGGTTAGGTGCGTCTTTGACTGGATTCTCAAAGTGGAGTTGACGCCGGAACAAGTTAGGACGAGCAATGATTCGGAATGGTGCAGATGTGACCATTGCTTTTCCTACCCAATGACGCCCGTGACTGTTAGCAGTGTGGAATTCCTCGAACTTCATAAAGTTGCTTACCGCCAAAGCGATACCGTCATGAGCGTGGGTTTGTGGAATTTGTTTATCCTTGTTTTTCTTGTCTTTAGCTAAACCCAACTGCTGTCTTAGCATCGATGTTTGCCAACCTTGTTGGGTATTAGTTGGTGAAACTTGAGCAAGCCATTCTAACATTATTTTTTGACCCACCATTACTGGACTAAATCCTTTGTCTCCCTTAGCTTTGACGCATTCGTAGGTAATTTGAGTAATGGGAAATAGGTTGACTAATTCCTTGGTTACTCGTAATTCCAACTGTTTGTTAGCGCGAATAGAGGGAGGTAATTTGGCTTTTTTACGGTTGTCAAATCGTTTCTGGCGGTGCGCTCTTTTATTGAATGCAACTTTTCTATTAATGCGTCTACCGCGCCTGGCACGTCGCAGTATTCTTCTTCCCGACATCTTTTTTGTGATTTCAGGAAATGGCAGAATTAAATGAGCCATAAACAAGGTAAATCTTGCTGACTGCACTCCAATACCCGTAAATTTTTTACCAGGATCTAAACCTAGTGCAATAGGTTGGGTATCGCTCAGCAATGGTTCTACTAACAACTGAATGCAAAAAATGTTCAGGTCGTTATGGACAATTTTTGCTTTACCTTCTTTAAGCCAACGTCTAGCACGACTGCTTTTTGTCGGCATGAGAGATTTACCATTTTTGTCTAATACTGGAACACGAATCATGGAGATAATCCTTTCGTGAAAAGTTATAAGTCCCTTAGCCCACCGTTACCAAAATGTCCTTTCTGCAAGCACTACTAATCAGGTAGTTTGTAAATAGTCCAGACTAGGGAAATATCTGGTAGTACGTATCAGGTAACGGCTCATGGGCTAGTCATCTCTTACGTTGCAAGCTGATTCTTGCAAGCTTACACTGTACCCCGAAGGGTATCACTGTAGGTAGTTGACATGCAGAGCAAATGCATGTTGTTCAGCACTGAGGCTTGATGCAATCGCCGCAACAACTTCCTTGACTTGGCTATGACTCAAACCTGGATACATAGGTAAGGATAATATTTGCTTCGCCAGCATTTCAGCATTGGGAAAGTCCCCGACTTGATAGCCTAGGTGAGTAAATGCTGGTTGGAGATGACAAGGAATTGGGTAGTGAACACCAGTTTGAATTCCTGCGGCTGTGAGTTCTTCTTGGAGTTGTTGACGTTGTACGGCACAAGAATCATCGACTTTGATCACATAAAGATGATAAATATGTCCCTCGCCGCTGTGGTTTTGTATCGGAGTTATCCCGCTTGATGCTAAGGGCGCTAGTTCAATATTATACTGCCCGGCAGCATTAAGGCGATCGCGATTCCACTGTGGCAGATACGGTAATTTCTGCTGCAACACCGCTGCTTGCATTGTATCTAAGCGGCTGTTGGTACCTTCTTCAACGTGAATATATTTTTGAGCCGCGCCGTAATTGCGCAAGCGTAACATTTTTTGGGCGACATCTGGATCTCGCGTGAGTAACATCCCTCCATCTCCAAATGCCCCTAAATTCTTGCTGGGATAGAAGCTAAAAGCTGCTGCAATTCCCACTGAACCAGCGCGATATCCTTCGCGTTCGGCTAGGTGTGCTTGTGCGGCATCTTCAAAAATTAGCACTTTGTAAGTGTCGGCAAAGTCTAACAACTGGCGTGGTGATACCATTTGACCGTAAAGATGCACGGGAAGAATCGCTTTGGTTTGAGGCGTCACTGCCCGCGCCGCCGCCTGCAAATCAATTAAAGCTGTTTGTGGATCGCAATCGACGAAAATCGGCTTTGCCCCTGCACGTATCACCCCAATCAAAGTGGCAACAAAGGTGTTTGCTGGTAAAATCACCTCATCTCCAGGATCAATATGACAGGCTTGTAAACCAAGAGCGATCGCATCCGTTCCCGACGCAACACCAACACCATATTCTGCACCAGAAGCTGCTGCAAAAGCTGCCTCAAAATCTTTCACTGCTTGCCCTAAAACAAAATCTCCCCGTTCTATTACAGCTTCGATTGCCTGTTGTAGTTGAGTTTGAATTGCTTGGTGCTGTAACTTTAAGTCTACAAAAGGAACCCTAATAGTCATATTATTCATTCTTAGGCAAGCCCCTAGTATTTCATCTAAAAATGCTATTTTTTAGCAGCTAATCCATTCTTGACTGAATACTATACTTTGGGCAAATCTTCCTTATGAAGAAATAGTAAAGCTTTTATGAAAATTATTTATATTTGACGTTTCTTTAGATTTTTATGAATAAACAGTTGTTTTTACCTAAGTTCTTGACAAATTCAATATATAAGAGACTATTGATAAACTAAATCTTAAGTAGGGTATAAGGATTCAGGTGGGGAAAGTAGTTCACAGGAGTTACATCGTTTTGGGAACATCATAAACATGACGAACCGCCTGCCCCTGGCTGAAAATGAAGACGAACTATACCAATTGTCAAAGGAAAAGTTGGTAGGAATTATCAAGACGCTAAGAAAAAATTGCGTGGCTCGAAGAAAGTTTGAAATTGGACAGTTAAATATCATTACAACCACCATCAACAGACCTGCTTAAAAAATCAGAAAAAAAGAAACCACAACCCGACATCGACCAGACAAGGATCAAACGGAAACTGGGTGGACAACCAGCACATGAAGGTAAAACTCGTTAGGGATTTGGACCAGTAGACCGAATCGAAATTCTACCTCTACAAGTGTATTCTCACTGCGGAGGTACGCACTTCGCACCTGATATAGAATATGTCGAAACCCAGCAAGTGTAACTTCTTCACCCATTGAGATGTATTGTGTTTTAGTCTGCAATCGCCCCCTTGGTCACATACAGCAGCAGTTCAGTCGTCATTCGTCATTCGTCAGAAGTAAAAAGGGCTTAGTGTTTCGGCTTTTAGACAACAACGTTGTACTTCATTTACTTGCAATGTGCTGTAAGTAGGTCGGCGTGAAAATTTATCGTTGAGACAAGGCAGCTATGCTGAGGGCAGAGGGCAGAAGGGACGCTCACCTTTTTATTTTTCTCTGCTACCCCGATTTATTGAGCCGATACATAACTTTTGTTAGTTTACCCTCTTATTGATTATTCTGATAGCTCTAACCAGCTTGCAATGTGCTTGATAATCGCTTACAAATAGCTGTTTTAGATGAATTTTTACTATTTTAGGATAGCAAAATCATTTGTATCTGAAAATACAAAATTTTCCCAAGTATTTTTTAATTTTACTTGTCACTTGTAATCATAAATAAGTATTTTTTTTTACTTAAAAGACCTATGTGCTATTTTCTGCTCAATACGGTACGGGAACGCCATGTTCATCTCTCGAAGATCCCCCCTAGCCCTTAAGGGGCTAGGGGGGATCAAGTTTTATCCTAACCGTATTAATTTTATGCTTTATAATGCAAATTTCAACTGACAAACGATCTTACTGAGAGTGATTTTGAATTGTGAGCTTTTTTTATACAAAAAACATTTGCAATTCTTCATAATTAATTTTAATAGGGAATATTATATACACTTTGTATACGTATGGCGGCAAAAGGATTTTAGGTTACTGTTTGAAATAGCAACACCCACGTAGTATCGTTTCTTAATGACTGTTAGAAATTTCAAGATTGACAAGGGATTTTACTTGAAGATGACTCTATCTTTAGACAGGTTGATTAATCCTTTTCTTGTGTAAAGGTATTCAAAGTGGTTTTCCAAATGAGTCATGCATAACTGAAGTGAAGCTTAGCTAATTTTAGCTTGGCCCTTTTATTGTTCAATGGTAAGCACGCAGCTTCTAGAGTGGAATCGCAAAGCTACGTGCTAGCAGCTAAAGAATCTATTTAGCCGTTTGTATTGTATCAGATGGCTAAGCAGATTTGTGAGCTACAAAACAAAAACACAACAATCTGTTACACCATGAAAAAGACCAGCTTTTAATTACTTCCCAAGTCACCGCAATCCCTACACTAGAGGGTGGCTTCCCATCCAGCTTTTACTCGCAGTTTCTCCTGTAAAACTTGTTAACGGCTACAATTTGCCCTGCACTCAAAGCTCTATTGCAAGAGGCAGCTACTTATGCAAATTAAATTACTCATCAAAATTAACTCAAACGCTTACTCCATTGGGAGTCAGTGTGAAATTAATTTTGTCTAAGTACAGCATTTGATAAATCGGTAGCGTTTCTTTCGCCCAGCTAGTAAGGTGGACGCGGCTTGTAATTCGTTACGAACTTGTGAAATTCTGTACTAAGTACTTAGCACCCTTGTGATACAGATGCTGACACTTATTACTACTATGTGTTACCAAAAGTTCAATGTCTTGAAGCACATAACAGATGCTTGCCAGGAAATTCGTCTTGGTCAATTAGGGCACTCTTGACTTCAAGCTATCTGCCACCTCTTTTGGCTAAATACTTCCTATTGATAGCTAGCATCTTTCGTATTCCCAGTTTTTAACTTATCTTCTCAGAATTGAGCAATTTCGGATTGCAACATGACTTTACCAATGATTGAGCAAGGAGCCTTTTTCTCCTGATTGACTCTCTTAAATAGATACGTTTTCACTAACTTTAGTAGATTCACAATGAATACACTTCATTCTTCTGTGCAACAGCCTGTATTACCAGGTAGGTGTCTACATGAAATTTTTGAGGCAAGGGTGTGTGAGGCTCCTGGTCGAATTGCTATCTCTACATTAGATGAGCAGATCTCATATAGTGATCTAGACCTTCGTGCTAATCAGCTTGCTCACAGACTACAAACTTTGGGAGTCGGTGAAGATGTACTTGTTGGTTTATGTATTGACCGTAGTATAGATATGCTCGTTGGGCTACTTGCCATTCTTAAGGCTGGTGGAGCGTATGTACCCATTGATCCAAGTTATCCGAGCAAGCGTATCCACCTATTACTTGACGATAGCGCTGTTGCCGTAGTGGTCACTGTATCGCGTGTGGCAGAGTGCTTAAGTAACTGCAATGCAATACTTGTCTGTATTGATAATGATTCGTCTTTGCTCTCGAAACAACCTGTCACCGCACCCTCGGCTAAAAGTAACGACAGAAGCCTTGCGTATGCGATTTATACATCGGGTTCAACTGGAACACCTAAGGGTGTGCTAGTCGAGCATTCTAACGTTGTTCGGCTATTTGAACAAACCCATCACTGGTTTGGCTTTAACGACCAAGATGTCTGGACTATGTTCCACTCAATCGGCTTTGACTTCTCGGTCTGGGAGATATGGGGTGCCTTGCTTTACGGAGGACATCTAGTTATCGTTCCTTTCGACGTTACACGTTCGCCAAAGAAATTCTATAATCTCCTTAAAAGCAAGGGTGTAACGATTCTTAATCAAACGCCCTCCGCATTTCGGCACTTGGTCGAAGCGGATATCGCCAGCAAGGAATCAACAGATCTGGCTCTCCGCCTTGTAATTTTTGGTGGGGAAGCGCTTGAACTTAAGCTGTTGGAGCCATGGATCGCTCGACATGGTGATCAACGACCTGAATTAGTCAATATGTATGGGATCACCGAGACCACGGTTCATGTCACTTATAGGCGAATCACACGGCAGGATCTAGAAAGCTCTGGTTTGAGCCCAATAGGCATCCCAATTCCTGATTTGCAAGTCTATCTGTTAGACGAGTCAGATCATCTGGTGCCAGACGGTACACCTGGAAATCTCTATGTCGCTGGTCCTGGTCTCGCACGTGGTTACCTCAACCGCCCTGAGCTTACTGCCGAACGTTTTCTGCGAAACCCTTATAGTAGTGTGGAAGGAGCCCGTTTGTATTGCTCTGGGGATCGTGCTGTTCGCATGCCCAACGGTGATCTTGTCTATCAGGGACGCTCTGACGAACAAATAAAGGTACGTGGCTTTCGCATAGAACCTAGAGAAATTGAATTGTGCTTGTGCAGGCATCCTCAGATTACATCTGCCATTGTGATTCCACACGATTATGGTGATGGCGATGTACGTCTCATAGCATACGTCGTGCCAAGCCTTGAGCCTGATGTGGCTGCACCGCTGAGCAAAGATCTGAGTAGTAGTGAATTGACTCAACACGCAGCAGCGGAATTGCCCGTCCACATGAGACCATCTGCGTATGTTATCCTCTCAGCACTCCCAATGACGGCTCATGGCAAAATTGCTCGAAGTGCTCTACCGCTGCCAGTTGCGGATAAACATGTTTTCAGGGGAGAGTCTGCAGCGTCTAAGACCTCTATTGAGCAAGTGGTGGTAAAGATTTGGGAAGATGTTCTGGGGCTTAAAAACATAGGAACAGATGACGACTTCTTCGCCCTTGGCGGAACTTCCCTAGCTCTAATACGCATCTTTAAACGCGTAAATGAGCACTTTGGACTCTCTCTTGACGTAAGTGTATTAATCGAAGGAGCGACCAGCGGGCGTTTAGCACGCTGTGTAGATGACGAATTACGGAATGGCCAGCTTTTGGAGACAAGTTGATGCAGAACACTTAAATAAACTTTAAAAGTTTTCCCTCACTTCAGAAAAATTAGCGAGTTTTCATCAGCGCAAACAGGCAGATCCTTTTACCTAACTGGGAGATAGATTGATGCAGAATACTCAAAATAACCTTCGAAAGTTTTCTCTCACTCCAGAGGAGCTAGCGAGTTTCCATCAGCGTGGGTATGCAGGTCCTTTTACCTTATATGAGCCGGAAGAGATGAAAGCACTGTGGCAGCGTGAGCGCCTTCAGATACTTGATCGTAGCAAGGCTGTTTATCAAGGTAGCGACGCGGTTTCAGGAGTAACTAATATTTCAAACTATGATCGCCATCTTGACGTTTCTTTTTTGGCCGATCATATATCTCGCCCAGAAATCATTGACAGAGTAAGCAGTGTTTTAGGACCTGATGTTTTGTGTTGGCGCACTGAGTTCTTTCCAAAGTATCCAGGTGACGAAGGTACTGATTGGCATCAGGCAGACACATTTGCTAATGCTTCCGGGTCACCTCAAATCGTATGGCCAGATGCCGAAGATTTCGGTGGCACAATAACTGTGTGGACAGCGTTCACTGAGGCGACTATAGAAAACGGCTGCCTTCAATTCATTCCAGGCACCCATCGCACGATGTACTACGACGAAAGTAAACGAATGCACTATGATCCGGATCAAATCAACACAATCAACAAGGAAGCCGTTCAGCGAGGCTTCTTTGGATACGACTATCGCCAGCTACAAATCGATCCAGATTGGAAACCAGATGAATCAAAGAGCGTGTCCATGATTATGCGCCCTGGACAGTTCATTTTGTTCTGGTCAACGCTAATGCATGCTTCGCACCCCCATAGTGGAAAGACAAAAGAAATGCGATTGGGCTACGTCGCTCGCTATGTGCCGACCTCAGTGAGGATCTACCCTGATACTGAGGTTGTAACAGAATATGGTGGCAGTATTAAGTTGGAAAAATACGGTGCAGTGTTGGTCTCAGGTAAAAACGATTTCACTCATAATCGTATTGTGACACATACCACACGAGGAAAGGCTTTCAGGAGCAATTTGTGTCAAGAGTAGGAAGCTCTTGTAAGTGAGGTGAATACATGAATAAGATAGCTGGTGAACGAGTTTGCCTAGCTGAGAAGTTGAGGCTGATCGACAGATATTGGGACCCGAAAATCGTCGGGGAACTCAATGGTCAGTTTGTCAAGCTGGCCAAGTTTAAGGGTGAGTTCGTTTGGCATTGCCATGACAACGAGGATGAGTTCTTCCTCGTGATCAAAGGGGAGCTAAAGATCAAGTTAGAAAATCGTGAGCTTGTTCTTCGAGAAGGGGATTTCACGATTATAGCTCGAAGTATTCAGCATCTTCCCGTTGCTGAAGAGGAAGTTCATGTCCTTATATTTGAGCCAAAATCCACGGTAAATACTGGAGAGGTGAGGAATGAGCTTACTGTTGACTGCGAATGGCTCTGAATACCCAAAAGGTGAGGGATCAGAACATACAAATAACCAGAAGATTCTATCTAAGGAAATCGGACAAACAGTAGCACGCCTTGCTCAGGCTGTGCTCTCCGTTAGACCGCTAGTGAATGCCCTTGAAGCTCCGGTGCGTGTTGCTCTCTTAAAAGATGGGGATCTCATCCCAACGCCAAGTGGAGAGTGTTCTCCCATTAATGGCTTTGGGATAGAGGCATTGTTAAACAGAATTGCTACGCGGCTTGGTACGTGCAAATTTGAATTTACTCAAGGTCTTGCTTCTAACCTCACAGCATTCGATCATGTGGTTAGTTATCAATTGGCTCTCTCGCCAGACCACTGGACTACATTCTGGGTATCAATGGAAGCACTGCCTGATGTGGACAATATCATTGATGAAATTCTTAAACATAGCCTTGAGTCCTATTTCAAGTGCTCAGAGGTTGTATCTTTCGATGGTGTGCCGTTGAGAGCTTATGCTGGAGGAGTACCTGATGGAAAAGTAGTTGTCATTGTTCCTGCTTGTGGCATGCCAGTAGAGTTATGTGAGCGTTGGCTGCGCTACCTAGCAGAGGAGCATTATGTCATTACCTGGGAAAGCCGCGGACTCTTCGGAAAGGTTGAGGATTTCGATACACTAGCTTATGATCTGCCATCTCAAGCAAGCGATTTATTTGCGGTTATGGATTACTTTGGGGTGGAATCCGGACATGTGATGGGTCTATGTGGTGGGGCAGTGATTGCGCTAGCGTCTTCATCGATACAACCAGAGCGCGTATCGTCGCTCAGTTTATGGCATGGAGACTATGAACTCGGTCCCAATTGCCCAAAAACCAATCATCAACAAGATCTAGAATTATTGATGTCTATGGCTGGGAAGAGTCGAAAGCAAGCGATATCTCTACAGAAACTTTTCACTAGACCATCCATCCTTGCAAATATGCGCGCCGATGTAGCTCATCTAACACTGTACCCCTATGCGACTGGGGAACTCCTTTTCCGCTATGGGAAGTTGAACGGGAGCATTATGACATCTGATATAAAACACATGCTGAACAAAGTATTACAACCAACTCTAGTGGTGACGAGCGAAGATGACACAACGGCTCACCCTGAGGGATCTTTACGCGTAGCGGACAAGCTCTCTAATGCAACACTCCAAGTGGAGCCGCATGGTGATCACCTTTCCTTGTTTGATGCTAAGCCAACCATTACTCAGCTTGCTAAAAGGTTTATTCAATATGGAACTTTGTGACAATGAGACAAATACCCCAGACTTTTTGGTTAGGTGTTGCTGTACCAATGCTTCTGGTTTAACACAATACGCTTGAGTTAAGAAGATTTATTCGTCGAGGCAGGGGAGAGATAAAAAGCTTCTCCGAATTGTATTGCTTTATACTAATAATACATGAGATTGCAGTTTATTCACCCCTTGGCTAAATTCTGGGGCGTACAAACAAAGCCTGCGTAGGCAGGCTAATTGAATGCATGTTTATAGAGAAACGGTATGGCCTCGAAACGGATAGATAATACGTCCCGGCTACCTAACAACTACTGAAAAGAGAACGCAGTCATGAATTACGCAAATAAATTTGAATTGGACAAGATCAGTGCATGTCTTCGAGAGCATGACGGAGTGGAAGATGCTATCGTTACTGTGGAAGAAATCACTCCCAGTAATATACTTCTAGTCGCTTATGTGGTGCCGGATATACATCACGCTGGAGAGGTTAGACGCGCATACGAGCTTGAAGCCGATGGTAGTTTAAAAGGTTTATCTTTATACGAACCAGACAAAAATCTTCTTGTTGCTCAAAAAAACCGTACAGAGACAGACTTTTTGTTTCGTGAAATTTTTCTGGACAATGCTTATTTGCGCCATGGGATACAATTAACTGAAAACGCTTGTGTGCTTGATGTTGGAGCAAACATTGGAATGTTCGCAATTTTTGTTGCAAAAAAATGTCCTGGAGCACGCATCTTCTCTATCGAACCAGTTTCTGAATTAAGCCAAGCTGTGAGGGCCAATGCCAAAATTCACAATGCAGATATCACAGTTATAAATTGTGCTTTGGGTAGTCAATCGGGTTTCACTGAGTTCACATACTATCCCAACAACACTGTTATGTCCAGTCGATTCGCGGATGAGTCTGAGGATCGTGAGACTTTGCGAGCCTACCTAACAACTGAAGAGAGCACAGAGAATGAGACACTGTTAGATAAGTTGATTGCTGATCGAATGGTTGGGCAACGTCAGGAATGTGCAGTCATGACACTCAACCAAATCGTGGAGCAAGAAGATATCAAGCAAATTGATCTGCTGAAAATTGACGTAGAAAAAGCAGAAATGGACGTTCTGTCTGGAATAAATGCGAGCACATGGGGAAAAATATCTCAAATTATTATTGAGGTACATGATATTGCTGGGCGTGTTGGTAATATTCAAAAAATGCTTCAAGAGCGCGGCTTCATTGTATCCTATGATCGCGATCGCCGTCTCTCTAAGACAAACTGCTTCACCGTTTATGGGTACTTGGATCAAGCGCAAAGAGATGGTAAAGACATCCTTCATAACAAAAATACACAAAAGTGGTCGTCACGTCAAAGTCTCGTGGATGATCTAATCAGCAGTGTCAAAAGAGTCTTTCCAGACCACATAATACCTGAACACTTTGTACTGCTTAACAGCATACCCCTTACAGCAGGCGGAAATGTCGATTTCGATAAACTCAAAGAGATTCGAACAAAACGACAGGATGCAGTTTATTTTGAATTGGAGCCGCAAACGCCAACAGAAAAGAGTCTTGCAAAAATTTGGCGCGAAATCTTCGGTAAATTAGATGCTACTATCGATTCAGACTTCTTTGAGTTTGGGGGCAACTCTTTAACCGCAGTTAGACTGATTGCTCGTGTTGAAGAGATCTTTGGTGAAAATGTGTTGTCGCCCGATGCACTCTTCGAAAGCGGTCAACTAGGACAGCTTGCTGCCATAATAGATTCTGCATTAAATAAGGGTAAAAAGGTACTGACTTGACGACCAAGAATTCACCTATGAGAACTGGCAGTAAGGCAGGATTGCTAATTTCTATCTTTTCAGCTGCCATTACAGCTTCATTCGTTGGTTTTGGTGGGACAGTGGCGCTGGTTGTAGAAGCTGCTCGAACGGTAAATGCGACCCAAACCCAGATTGCCTCTTGGATTGCCACACTCTGCTTCGGGATAGCGGTCACAACACTATATCTCAGCCTGCGTCACCATTTGCCTATTATCACCGCATGGTCAACACCTGGTGCGGCTTTGGTAGCATCAAGCGCGAAAGGTTTAAATCTAGCCGAAGCCGTTGGCGCGTTCACAGTTGCGGGCGGACTGATATTGCTCGTAGCTGCCATCAGACCTCTAGGCCGACTGATTGAGCGAATTCCCGCAGCGATTGCATCAGCAATGCTAGCAGGTGTACTTGTCCATTTTTGTCTAGAGGTCACGAATGTTGCTCAAACCTCGCCTCTTTTCGTTCTTCCGCTTGTAGCGACTTTCTTCCTTGTAAAGCTGTGGAAAGCGAGCCTAGCTGTATTTCTTACTTTTGCAGTTGGGCTAATATTAGCGGCGGTGGGTGGACTCGTCCAATCGAACTGCTGTGATATCAAGCCCACAATAATCACGAGGATAGTTCCAATCTTCGACCTTCCAAGCATCATAGGACTAGGGTTGCCGCTTTTTCTGGTCACCATGGCTTCTCAAAACCTACCAGGTATTGCGGTGCTAAAAGCTGCTGGCTATTCCCCGCCAACCCGATCCTCATTCGCGGTAACAGGATTTGCCTCGTTACTGCTCGCGCCTTTCGGCGCACATGGTATCAACCTTGCAGCTATTACAGCCGCGATCTGTACTGGGCCTAGCTGCCATCCGAACCCAGATCGTCGGTGGATAGCGGGACTGGTCTACGCAGCTTGTTACCTAGTGCTTGCAGCTTTCGCAAGTTCATTCGTAGACCTTCTCAAAGCCCTTCCTGCATCGCTTGTCACGACCATAGCAGGACTAGCACTATTCGGTCCTCTGCAAGGGGCGCTGCAAGGTGCGCTTGCTGGTGATGGCCACCAGAACGAAGCAGCCGTTTTGACATTTCTTGTGGCTGCATCGGGTGCAAATTTTGTCGGAGTCGGGTCTGCTTTTTGGGGATTGGCCGTCGGACTTATTTTTCTCAGCATCAGTCACATTTACCAGAGGTCGAAAACGTCTTAGTCATTAGACATCTCCGAAAACTAATCTCAAACCCATGCGCTGTCTGAGCTAATGTTTAATTTATGGAGATGTCTATTAGTTAAGTTCTGTCAAAAAGAATTTAGATCAAGTGAGAGAGTGCGGAATTAAGCTACTAAAATGATACACACTTATCTACAAACGGGTGTAAGAATGGACAACAGTTGGCTATACTGGCCAGCATTCCGGAAAAATGCATGGATGCGATTGTTCTGCTTTCCGTATGCTGGTGGAAGCCCAACTATGTTCCGTAGCTGGCTTAACAGATTGCCGGAAAGTATAGAGATTGTAGCTGTTAGGCTTCCAGGTCGAGATGCTCGAATAAAAGAACCAGCGTTTTCTGAGTGGTCAGCTTTACTTAACGCTATGGAACTAGCCTTAGCTCCCTATTTCGATAATCGCTTTGCTTTCTTCGGTCATAGCTTGGGCGCGTCGCTCGCTTATGAATTGGCTCAAAGACTGCATAATCAAGAAAAAATACCGCTCACACAATTACTAATTTCTGGCTGTCAATGCCCTCATTTACGCCGTCGCAAACCGCCTATGCACCACTTGCCAAGACAAGAATTTTTGGAGCGCTTACGTGAAATGAATGGAACCCCATCAGAGGTTCTCAAAGACAAGGTATTGATGGCTCTGCTCGAACCAACACTCCGCGCAGATATAAAATTGGCTGAGACTTGGGAAGGCACTACAAGACAACCACTAAACGTCCCGATAACAGCATTCAGCGGATTAATGGACGACGTAGCCCCTCCCCCTGACATGCAGGATTGGAAGCGCTACACTAACGCAGAATTCTCCTTTTATACGCTTCCTGGAAATCATTTTTTTGTCCACACATCAGAAGAAATGCTTCTGCGCACTATATCTAGCATATGCAGTTCAATCTGAATGACAACACCAATAGGAGGTGATAAGAAATAACATGAGATCCCCTTACTTCACCACGGAACACAATACCTTTCGAGAACGTGTGCGCAGATTTATCTCTCAGGAAGTGCTCCCATTTGCTGATGATTGGGAATATAACCGATGTATTCCCAAGGAAATCTGGCAGAAAATGGGGCAGATGGGATTTCTGGGCATCAATTATCCAAAAGCTTACGGTGGCTCTGAAATGGATTTCTTCTTTTCAGTCGTCTTTCTTGAAGAGATCGGTCGTGCAGGTTATGGGGGCTTCAGAGCAGCGGTTTCTGTTCATGAATATATGGCCACCTACTATATAGCTCATGCAGGTAGCGATGAGCTTAAACGCAAATATTTGTCTCCTGCTATTGCTGGTGAAAAACTTGGCGCACTTGGCATTACTGAGCGGAATGCAGGTTCTGATATAAACCAGATCCAAACCAGTGCCGTGCATGATGGCGACAATTACATTGTCAATGGCGCAAAAACGTTTATTACTAGTGGTACGACAGCAGATTTTGTAACGCTCGCTGTGAGAACTACACCTTCAAAAGCTATGTCCAAACGAGGTGCTACGGGTATTTCGTTGTTGGTGGTTGACACCGATTCTGAAGGCTTGAGCACAAAGAAATTAGACAACAAGATTGGGTGGCACTGTTCCGATACTGCAGAGCTCTACTTTAAAAACGTGCGTGTACCAGCAGAGAATTTAGTAGGCAGATTTAATTGCGGGTTTTACTATATTATGCAGTGTTTCCAACTTGAACGTTTGACGGCTGGAATTGTTGCCCTTGGTGAAATAGACCACTGCCTTGAAGTGACGCGCCGATATATAGCCCAACGCAAAGCTTTTAGTAGTCCACTCACCAATTTTCAAGCACTTCGCCATCGCATAGCTGATCTAGTAACAGACGTGGAAGCAGCCCGTCAGCTTATTTATCACACAGCGTGGTTGTACCAGCAAGGTGAATTACCCATTGCAGAATGTTCTATGGCTAAACTTAAAGTAACTGAGCTCGCTAACCGCGTTGTCAATGAGTGTCTTCAATTTCATGGTGGCTACGGCTACTTAGAAGAATACCCAATTGCCCGCATGTACCGCGACATCCGTGTAGGTACTATCGCTGGTGGGACAAGCGAAATCATGCGTGAAATCATTGCCCAGATAACGATTGATGAAGTGCGCCACGATTCGAGAACCTAAAAGGTATTGAATGAAACTAAGTACATAATTTCATAAATTCGTAGCGAATTGACAGCGTCCCTACTTGGGGTTCAGCCGGGACACGGATACTGTTGGCGAAATATTACTTAACATTTAACTGATGGGAAAACCCGATTTTGGAGATGGGAAGTTTTTTGATTTCCTGACTCTACCGTGTAATACTCGGTTAAAGCTCCAGAGACTACAGTGTATTACATGGAGAAATTGACGTGCTCTTTCGTGTCTTACATGGTAAAAGTTGTGCAAGAGCTGCTGCGTGAATAACTAATAAACTAGAAGAAATACTTATGGAGACGAGCGTATGTGCTTACATCCCGAAGAAATTCCTCCCGTTCCGAATGAAACGGTGCGTGTAGCTTTAGCTGCGTTCCCTAAAGGTAATCTCTATATGCATCGGCGCGACGAGCGCAGTGTGTTTTTTATCAGGATGAAAACTTTGCATCCCTGTACCCGCAACGCGGTCAGCCAGCGCAAGCGCCCTATCCCGGCTGAACCTCGGATAGGGATGGTAAATTTGATGCAGGAACACATGTAATGGTCTTTAGGAAAGTCGCGCGTTGATAATAATACCCTCAGCAACAGTGCAATTTCGCAAGGGGTTGCAGGCAGCAATACCAATTGTTATCGGATATATTCCCATTGCTGTTTCCTTCGGCATCATCAGTACTGAAAAGCAGTTATCTGTCACAGCATCTGTTTTTATGTCAGCTACAGTCTATGCCGGAGCGAGCCAGTTTATGGCAGTAAGTATGCTTTCTGTCGGCACCCCTATTTTTGAGATCGTAATCACTACTCTTTTCATGAACCTTCGCCACATTATCATGAACCTATCATTGCTGCCGCAACTACATGGGATGTCTGGCACAAAGAAAGCTCTATTTTCCTTAGGTATAACGGATGAAACCTTCGCGGTTGCCTCGCTGACTAAGGACAATGACATCCGGACTGTCCCGGGAATGGCTGGCTTGATAATGTTTTCATTTTTGGCCTGGGTTGGTGGAACAATGCTTGGTTCTTGGATAGCTCTATTTATTCCTGAGGTAATAAGCAGGGGGATGAGCGTGGCTCTCTATGCCATGTTTATTGCAGTGCTTGTGCCAGCTTTGCGACAGAATGGGAAATATCTTTTGGTTGTTACTGCTGCAATAGCTATTAATGCGGTTCTACAAAACTTTATTTCTTCTGGTTGGTCTTTAGTTATTGCTATTGTATTAGGCTCGTTTTTGTCTCCGTTTCTTGAAAGAAAAGGTAAAACGTCTAATGAAAACTGAACCTTTGCTAGTACTGGGAATGTCAATTGTTACAATGATACCTCGATTGCTTCCTGTTTTATTTATCTCTAAGATCAAATTAACACCGTTTACTGAATCATGGTTCAAAGGAGTTCCTTACGCCGCGTTGGGCGCGCTCATCTTTCCTGGCATATTAAACGCTGATCCAAGAAGTGCGTGGACTGGCATCTTGGGAGGTACAGTAGCGTTTATTTTTGCTCTTTTGAGACTGCCGGCTTATTACGCAGTTATTTTTGCTGTCGTTACAGCGTCCGTATTTAAGTTAATAGAAAGCTCATAACCCACATTCCTTGGAGTTACACCCCACATTCGGCACTTAAAATAGTAGTATAAGCAGATACATTTGGAAAAAACCAAAATTTCTAAATTTGATACTTATGTAAACCTCAAAAAAAGAAATTAAACAGGATAAATAACCAGCTTTTATCTATGGCTTAAAAGCTAGTTCTACAAGGATATTCAATGTAGATGTTATGGGATGATGATCTATCAAATAAGTGTGTCAAATAATGAATTAGATATTTTTAGGATAAATAATACTTTTGACAAGAAGCTGGAAAGAATTGCAAGATTCGATAACGTTCATCACTCAAGTTACAGCAATTTTCAGGTAATTGAACCACAAATTACGGTAACCTAGACATGAAGTAATTGTTTGATTCGATGCCAGTATCTTACTTCGAGGATTTGCGTCGTCGCGTGATAGCAGCTTGGTTAGCGAATGTTGGTTCTCAACGGCAGGTGGCGCAAAGATTTAAGGTCAGCTTGTCGTTTGTACGAAACCTGCTGCGTCCGGGATCGTGAAAGTGGACAAATTGAAGCAAAACAACGTGGGGGATACCAAAAGCCAACAATTCAGGATGAACATCTAAGCATGATTAAGTCTTGGGTGGAAGAGAAAAATGATTTGTTGCTAACACAGTTGTGCGATCGCTTGAAGCGTAGTTTCCTCTAAAAACTTTTGCTGTGATACTCCCACCGGGAGTCTAGCAGTTTGTAAATGCTGATTTATCATTGTTTCCTGTTAGACTTGTACACCCCACCGTATTTTCTCGTAGTCTTGTTCAAAAATCAAATAGGACTCGTATATTCCTATTTCATCAATTATTCCCGCTACTATTCCCAAGTGATCTAAGTTTCTCACCTCTATTTCTTCTTCTTGATAATTCATTTCTTACTTCTATTGGTTTTCTGACTTATTTTCCCACTGTTTGCAGTCGTTCACGATACCTGTACCTTTGTTCCTTCATTTACTATATTTTAAATATTTATACTTAATGGAAGACGCAACTCTTTCCTCAGATCTTGCACCTCTCCGTATAAGCCTAGGCTTAGTCAAAAGCAGCGCAATAAAGTTACATCACTTTTTTTGGCTTTTCTCGGTCAAATAAGGGCTCCAGACTTCATACTGAGTGTTAAAATTTTATCAAATTTTCTTGGTGCAAGATGTCAGTTTCCCACTTCTTTCATTAATTTATGTACTATAAACTAAAGTGCGGAATGTGGGTTACAAAGGTAAGTATTTTGTCTTTGGTCATTTTTTGACTATTTCAACCAATGCTTAAATCTATTGATTCTGAGTTCCTAGCTGCGGATTCCTGAGTTCTTTCTTAATGAGGAGGAGTCAGAAGATAGAATATGTCCTACGGACACGCTACGCGAACAGAAGTCAGAATGTCCCCACGGATGAATCCGGGGGTTTCAATAAAGTTGCAACCAAGCGTCTATTTCTCCACGATTCAAATCGAGGGCTTGTGACCTAGTAGTTCACCACATTAGTTTTGATAGGTAAATCAATTTCGCTCCTTGTCTTCTTTTCCTCTTCCTTTGCGTTCTCTGCGTCTTTGTGGTTTTTTATTTTACCTGTCAAAATTTGTGTGGCAGACTACTAGGCTTAACGTCTGCATCGCAAAACTTACAGTAGAAAAATTTTTACTTTTACCTTGTTCATTTAGGACAAAATTAGGGAACCTTAAGGATAGCAAATAACCCAGAAACAGTGGTTATATAAATTACTTTTTTCAGAGAATATCAAGGTAGCGATCGCAATGGTAGACCCTGAGAACAAATTGTTTGCCCTAAAGGACGACTGGGTTTCCCAGGAAACGAGAGAACGACAACGGCTCAAGGTATTGTCAGATTTGGGTTTGCGTCAACCAGAGACAATTCCAGTTTTTGAAGAAGCCACTCAAACTGCTGCCCACTTCTTGTCAGCGCCAATTTGCATTTTGGGCTTCCTAGATCAAGAACGTCACTGGTTCAAATCATCTGTAGGCTTATCCAAGCTGCGGGGAGGAATCATGAATCCCCTGGCACAAAGTCGTGAACTGTTACGCCAAGAATCCTTCTGCACTAAGGTAGTAGAGACTTCGCAAGCTTTTGTAATTAATGATACAGACCAATTAACGAGCGCATCCGCTTACAGCAAGTTGATTGAGGATTATGGCATTCGCTCTTACTTAGGAGCACCACTGTTTGATGCTTCTGGGTATTGTTTGGGTGTATTGGCAGTCATGGATACAAAACCACGTGATTTTACAAATAGAGACATTGAATTGTTACAAATCATTGCTCGTTGGAGCATGAGTGAATTTGAGCGTAACCGTCTGTTGCAAGCAACCCCAAATAGGAGAACCCCCAAGAGTACTTCCAAGGAGTCACAGAAGGATGTTATCAATACTACTGAAATCAAAATCAGCCCATCTGTTTTACAAAAAGATTTAGTTGGCACCAACCAACTGAAATTGGAACTGTTAGGACAACTCATTCAAGAGTTGCGTACCCCTTTAACATCCGTGTTAGGCATGGCAAGTGTTTTAGGGCGTGAGATTTACGGTCCTTTAACAACCAAGCAAAGAGAATATCTCGAGATTATTCAACACAGTGGTCGGTACTTACTTTCGTTGGTTAACGAAATTTTTGAACTGGGGACAATGGATGAAAACCCGACGGTGTTGAATCTAGTTCCTGTAGACATTGAAATGCTGTGTCAACAAGCTATCAATACCTTAGAAGAAGCAGCCCACCGTCGTGAGCAGGATATTCGCCTATCTGTAGAACCAGTGCGCAATCGCATTTGCTCGTTAGATAAAGACAAGGTGCGACAAATTTTATATCACCTAGTTTTTAGCGTGATTCAACTTTCTGCTACAGGTAGTATTGTTCGCATTCATGTTTCTTCTAAAGACGATACGCTAAACATCACAGTTTGGGTATCACATCCTTGGCTGGGAGACGGTATCACCGAAATTGACCCCTACTTTCGCCAGAGTAATACACTACCAATGCTAGAGCTTATAGGTGCTATCCCAACTGATAAAGGTGATCCGGACAACCAAGAGCAACCAGAGGATTTATCAGTCATCTTGGATAAATCAAGCGTAAATTCAAATCAGCCGCATGGTAATCTTTCTCGTGAAAGCTTGGGTCTTTTGCTAAGCTGCCATCTAGCAGAGTTGCATAGTGGACAAATTGTTGTTCAAGGGTCATCAGAATCAGGATATCGTTATGTGCTGAGTTTGCCACTGGATTTAGACGTACCAGAAGCACCTAGCGATGCCTAACTCCGGTTTGCTTGCGTTGACGCCCAACTACAAACGAGCTGTGTTCAATAAGTACCGACTGCAAATGCTTCAAATCATGACCAATGGTTGACAATTAATCGTTAATGGCTCTGATGGCAATTAGCAACGAGTGAATAGTAAGAACGCAACCTGCGGTGTGAACTTTTTAGAAGACCCGGATTATGATTAAGTCGAAGTTCTACGCGGGAGTGCTAATTCATCACAGCTTAGTATTATGAATTTAGTTTGGCAACGATTCACTTTATCCTATCTGCCTCTAAGACAATATCTTGCCACGAGTTACCTGCACCGCTCTCTAGTAGGGCTGTTGCATTCCTGGCGGCAAAGCAGCCTATTCATGCAATGGGGAGAAGCAATAGCGGCTGTTTTACTCAGCCTGATCTATGGTCTTGCACCTTTTGTGCCCAATGACCTATTGGGATTGATATTGCTTGGTTGTGCAGCATTTTGGCTGCTGTTAACTTTATCAGATGAAACAACACCGAATGCTCGAAGTGTAACCCCCATTCACTTGCTGGTCTTGCTTTATTGGGGAATTGCTACCGTAGCGACAGCATTATCACCTGTGAAGAAGGCGGCGTTTACCGACTTGCGAAATTTCACACTGTATTTGCTACTGTTTGCCCTGTGTGCTAGGGTTCTCACGTCACCCCGCTTTCGATCTTGGCTGATTACGCTGTACTTGCATATATCCCTGATTGTGAGTGTATATGGGTTGCGGCAATGGTTTTTTGGAGCGCCAGCGCTGGCTACTTGGGTTGATCCTGATTCTCCTCTGTCAAAGTCAACAAGGGTTTACAGTTATTTGGGCAATCCCAACTTGCTGGCTGGGTATCTTCTGCCTGCGGTGGTTTTAAGTGCAGTTGCAATTTTTGCTTGGCAAAGCCGATGGAAGAAAGCTTTAGCATTAACAATGCTAGTTGTCAATGCTTCTTGTCTGTATCTGACTTCAAGCCGTGGTGGTTGGATTGGGTTGGTAGTTGCAACTTTGACTTTACTTACGTTGCTTTATTACTGGTGGAGTGTGCAAATGCCCCCTTTCTGGCGCACTTGGTCCCTGTGGCTGATTTTAGGAAGTTTGTTTGGGTTATTGCTCGTTGCAGTAGTCTTTGTTGAGCCAGTTCGCGAACGTTTTTTCAGTATTTTTAGTGGCAAAGGTGATAGCAGTAGTAAATTTCGCACGAATGTTTGGAATGCTGCTTTCAAGATGGTTCAGGATTTCCCGATAACTGGTATAGGACCTGGTCACAACGCTTTTAATAGAATTTACCCGCTTTACCAACTCCCCCGTTATAACGCTTTGAGCGCCTATTCAATTTTCTTGGAGGTGACTGTAGAAACTGGATTTATTGGTTTAGCTTGTTTCTTGTGGTTGCTGATTGTGATATTTAATACTGCTTTCCTACAACTGCAGCGGTTACGAGAACTCAAAAGTGTAGAGGGATTTTGGCTGATTGGGGCGATCGCCTCTTTAGCTGGTATGCTTGCCCACGGCTTGGTTGATACCGTTTGGTATCGTCCTGAAGTTAATACCGTATGGTGGCTGCTGGTTGGCTTAATTGCCAGCTATTACAAATCTTTACCGCTAAATCGAACCAGAGAATTCAATTCGCCCAATCCAGAACCTACAGCGAGTTAATTATTGTGTACAAAGCCTGAGGACAGTCTTTGCTACAGACTATCCTTGCTTAATCGACTTAAATAAGCCTTAGATACACAGTCTAAGGCTTTGTGTCTTTTCATTGTTCAATTCTTTTTACACATAGCTTAGACAAACACTACGATTATTCTATTCTCTGTAGGTAGTGCTGCCAACGGCATTGGGGTCACGATAGCGAGTACCTTCTTCGCGGCGTTTGCCAGCCAAACCACCTAAACCTAGTAAACCAAGTAATCCCAACCAGCCCCAATCAAAACCATCGTCACCACGATAATTTGTACTTCTCGTGTCAGTTGTGGTGGTACCACCAGTGGTCGTTCCGGTCGTTCCGGTGTCACCAGTATTGGTTTGAGCAGAAGCAGGTATTCCGGGTAAAACAGCCATACTTAAGCCGATAACACTAGCACCAATAGCTGCTGTTAATTGACGTTTCATAATTTAACTTCCTCAACCATTAACTTTTCACTCATCAATTTACCGATTCCATAGCTGAACAAAATCATCCTGTGGCTATAAAATAAGCACCATCTCAACTCACGCTGAAGATATACAAAATTATTTCAACCTTTTCAAAAGTAAGATGCTACCTCTGTAAAGGATTATTTTTTACTTGTTATTAACTAACGATTCATTGCATAAATAAAAACATAGATGACCGGAAATAACCAATTAGTGATAAAAAAGATTAATTAAGAATACAAACAAGCTAAAACAGTATAAAAAAGCTAAATTAGTAGGATAAACCTAATATTCAGAGAAACATTGGTGCTGCTTTAAATTCCCATCTATACCCCCAAACTACCCTATACTATTTCTTTTGACACATATACCTACGCCAAATGATCAATGAGTGACAAGAACGAAGGCTACAAAGTTGTTAGCGACAATCGTCAAGCCCGTTATTTATACGAAATTCTCGAAACCTACGAAGCTGGAATTGAGTTGACAGGAACGGAAGTCAAGTCAATTCGTGCGGGTAAGGCTAATCTCCAAGATGGCTATGCCTTAATCCGTGATGGAGAAGTATGGCTAATTAACGCGCATATCTCGCCGTACACTTCTAGTGGGCAGTATTTCAACCATGAACCGCGCCGCACACGCAAGCTGCTGCTGCATCGCGAGCAAATTCGCAAGCTGATTGGCAAAGTAGAACAGCAGGGTTTGACTTTAGTACCCTTGAAGATGTATCTTAAGCGCGGCTGGGTGAAAGTCAGTATAGCTCTTGGCAAAGGTAAAAAAGTCCATGACAAGCGCGAAGACATCAAACGACGCCAAGATCAGCGTGAGATGCAACGGGCAATGAAGAATTATTAAGCAGTTATCAGTTGGCAGTTGTTCACTGTTAACTGTTCACTGATTACTGTTCACTGTGCTAAATACCTCCACAGGTTAGAAGAAACGACACGAAAAATTAGGTACTGTGAGGCTGGTTCCTCAAAAATCGGAAAAAACGCCTGTGGTTCCTATCAGAGATGATAATCCTGTAACAATCACGCCCTACGTCACTTATGGGCTGATTGCCGCCAATGTTTTGGCTTTTCTTTACGAAGCCAATCTACCTCCGCAACAATTAGATGGATTTTTACACCTTGCGGCTGTTGTGCCGCGAGAACTGAGTGCCAGTTTTGCGGGAATTTCAGTTCATCAGCCAGTGCCAGAATGGATTACTTTGATTACTTCGCAGTTTTTGCACGGTGGTTTACTGCACCTGGCTGGTAATATGTTGTTCCTGTGGATTTTTGGTAACAACGTTGAAGACAAATTGGGTCATATCAAATACTTGTTTTTCTATATAAGTTGCGGTGTTTTGGCATCACTGGCGCAGTGGTACTTTTCACAGAATTCTTCAATTCCTTCGTTGGGGGCTAGTGGTGCGATCGCCGGCGTGTTAGGGGCATACATTCTCCGGTTTCCCCAAGCAGAAATTCTCGGCGTTATTCCCCTAGGGTTTTTCTTCCCCACATTTCGTGTTCCAGCAGTCTTTTTTCTGGGGTTTTGGTTTCTCGAACAAGCTTTCTACGGACTCGCTAGTCTAGAAACACCTACTAATATTGGCATGGAAAGCGGCGGTATCGCCTACTGGGCGCATGCAGGTGGTTTTGTATTTGGGGCAGTTCTTGGTCCATTGCTGGGGTTATTTAGCGACAAACCAAAGCAAGAGCCTTGGTACACTTAGTACAGCATTTCATTAATTCGTAGCGGATAAAATTTGGCAAGACTCTGCGTCCCTTTGCGCGTTCCTCCGCTACCTGGTGCGTTTAAAAAAGTTACGAACTTGTGGAATCCTGTACTTAGCTTCTTCGCCGTAAGCCCCACACCATAGCTGAAAGCTTGGTGCTGGGATATAAGGCGGGGGATGAGGAAGATATTCCCGACCTATGCCAACTATCAGTTGGCGCGGGAGTGGAATAGCTGATGAATCCCGAATTATCGTGCCATCAAGAACGATTAAAATTCTATCTCGGTTGCTATCTTCTCAAGTAATTCACTAACACTAATACCATCGCTTGTGGCTTTCTTTTGTAGTTTATCCCATGCTGTAGGGGTAAGCCATACGCAATGTCTGCTTTTTAATTCTTCATGAAGTAGCGGCACATTTTTTACTGGTTTCTTCCCTTTTCTTGTTGACATTAAATAACTCCGACATCTATACTAGAAAGTATACAGCGCAAGAAAGTCAACAACCAGGAGGTGATTTCCAAGTGTTGCTGAATTATCAATACCGCGTCTACCCAGACATCAATCAAAAGCACCAAATAAATAGCTGGCTACGCATCACTAGGTATTGGTATAACAGGCAGCTTGGAGATAGGTTTAATTGGTGGCAACATAACCGTAATGACGTTAACTCATGCCCGCTAACTTGTTCATTGCCGGAGTTACAAGAAAATCCAGACTTTTATTCCCAGAAAAAGCAGTTACCAATTCTCAAAGAAGATTTGGTTATTGTTCAGCATTCTAGTGAACTGCTAGATTTCACGTCTGTACCGTCTCAGACGCTACAGGACGTATCAAAGCGCGTAGACCTGGCGTTTAAACGTTTTCTTCAAGGGGACAGTAACGGGAAACGTAGTGGGAAGCCACGCTTTAAGAATTCAGCACGATACCGCACTTTGAGGATTGAAGGACAGGCTATAGCCGTTCAAAGGACAGAAAAAGATTGGTTATTCTTGTCGATTTCAAAGCTGAAAGGTTGGTTGACGGTACGTTTGCACCGACCTCTGCCTAATGGGTTTATTCTCAAAAATATGTTGCTTACCAAAAAATCCGATGGATGGTATGCAACTATTTGTTTGGAAGACCCAACTGTTCCAGCCTTTAGCCCTGATGAGATTATTCCCACTTGGGACAATACTTTGGGAATAGACGCGGTACTGCACGAGCAAGATTACTTGGCAACGAGTGAGGGGACTAAGCTACCTGCTCTAAAATCTTTCAGAAAATCTGAGAAGCGCTTGGCACAGGTTCAGCGTCGTAAGGAGAAAAAACGCAAAGGTAGCAAAGCGCGTCGCAAACTTGCCAAACGCCAAGGACGCGAACATCAACGCATTGCCAGAGCTAGGATTGACCATGCGTTCAAAACCGCTCATGCGTTAGTACGGACTCTTAAGAAAGTTTTTGTCCATGAGGACTTAAACCTAAAAGCGTTATCAAAGCGCAATAAAGCTAAACTTGATGAGGACGGTAAATTTTTACCAAACGGGCAGTCCGCTAAATCGGGTTTAAACAAATCTTGGAATGATGCTGCTTTTGGGCATTTTTTCACAACTCTGGAATACATAGCTGGAAAAGCTGGGGCTAGGGTCATAGCAGTTAACCCTGCATACACATCTCAATTACTGGCGTATCGTGACGAGATTGTCTTCACTGACTGCCATATACGCTCTTATTGGGATACTGAACTCTCGCTTAACGTTGACCGCGATATTAACGCGGGAATCAACATTAAGCGCGTTGGGCTGGGGCTGTTCCCAACGTTAAAACGCCGTAAGGGGAATCTAGTAGTCGGTGACTCTACTACCAATAGTACCCTGAAGGAAGTTCTGGCAGTGTTGAAAAATGCGCCGGAAGCCTACACCTTGTCTGTACTCAGACAGGTGTAGGTAGTTCACTACAAAGCAAGTGCCACGAATAAGGCTGGCACTTCTTATGATCTTTGCCAAATACAGGTTTCTTATGGCAGCTTACAGCAGCAGGTCAAATTCCTTTTCAGCAACTGCTAGCCCCACAAGATATATTGCAGTTAATTAGTGATGAGGAAAAACACCTGTGTTTCCCCTGTATGACGAAAACCCAACACGAATCACCCCGTATATTACCTACGGGTTGATTGGCATGAACGTTTTAGTTTTTTTCCATGAAATTAGTCTGCCAGGTACACAATTAGAGCAGTTTTTGCAGCTGTATGCAGTGGTGCCACGAGAGTTAACGAACAACTTGGGTGGGGAATGGACGACTTTATTTACGTCGCAATTCTTACACGGTGGTTGGTGGCACCTAATTTCAAATATGGTGTTTCTATGGATTTTTGGTAACAATATTGAAGATCGCTTAGGTCATTTTAAATACATAATTTTTTATCTCAGTTGTGGTGCCCTAGCAGCTTTATGCCAGTGGATCATAGGTGTCAATTCTGGAGTTCCATCGTTAGGGGCAAGTGGTGCTATTTCTGGAGTTTTGGGTGCTTACATCATTCGCTTTCCCCATGCAAGAGTGATGTCATTAGTCTTTTTAGGTATTTTTTTTACCACAATTAGAGTTCCTGCACTGCTTCTGATTGGGATTTTCTTTATCCAAAATGTCATCTCTGGTCTTGCCAACCTGCAAGCCGCCGCTAACATGAGTGTGGAGACGGGCGGAGTTGCTTACTGGGCGCATATCGGCGGTTTTGTCTTTGGTGTGATTCTTGGTCCGGTGTTGGGGTTATTTAGGCGCGACGACTATTAGGCAAACAGGGAGGTTGGGTCGGACAGATCCGTCGAACTCACATCAGTAGACTTCTTGCATTCATTCAAAAAACGTGAATGTCATTAGTCGCTAAACGCAGTGTAGCGAGGAATCTCCACTCCTATGTTCTCACTCGGTAAACATGACAATTCAAGCATTTTTGCAAGAGGTCTAGTTTACTGCCTGCCTTGGCAGTTAACAGGTAGATTCAACGGATGTTGCACCGTTGGATCTGGTGTGGTAGCAACCAGGATGATTTCTCCACTGGGAGTTCTCTGCCATCCGGTTGCTTCGATGATTGGGGTACAGGATTTGGGAAAAGCTGTGAGCTCTTGTGAACGATTTGGGGTGTCAATGTTTCGGCTATGGGGTGTGAGCTGCTGTGGGGTTTGCTGAGGAACTGTTAGTCTACGTCGGTCTTGCCACTCGGCATCATCGTCTAATTCCTGCTCAGGAGTGGGAGGCAAGCCACCGCGCCCAGTGATGATAAAAGAGTTACCCTCGTTAGCAGGACAGCCAGTAGCAATCAACCGCGACAGGTCTACAAATTCAATCGGTAATTCAACTAAACCAGCAGTCGGGTCAATTCCTGCTGTGGTGACATTGATTGTGCCATTTAAGGCAGAGTTCGCTCCTGTGGCAGTGATATCACTACTGGGGGTGGGCTGAAAACGCGGTTGAATGCCAAAAATCGAATAAGCATTGATGCTGACATTACCGCCACGAAAATCCTGTGAATTGGCGCTGATGTCGCTATTTTCATTTTTGCCAGCCACGAGAAACCGGGTATCAATCCCAATGTTGCCACCGGGAATGTTGTTTCCTGTGGCGTTGGTTGTGATGTTACTGCCGTTTCGCAACAGAATTAGGGGAGCGAGCAAGTCAATATTCCCCCCACCCCCAGATGTGTCGGCTCGAATTCTGCCTCCATTGTTGAGGTAGATGCGATCTGCGTCCACAAACAAGTTGCCAGCAATGCCCGTCCCCGAACTACTGACGGTGGCTTCTGCCTGGTCTTGAATGTTTAAAGTTCCGGTGCGGAGGTTGAGGTTTCCCCCAATTCCACTACTGCCCGTTCCGGCAGTAATGACAGAACCATTACCTGTGAGCGTAATCGAGTCTGGAGCCGCGATCGCTAACGTTCCACCTCGACCGCTGCTGGAAGTGGAAGCAGAAATTTGCGCCCCATCCTGCAGGTTCACTCGCACGCTTTGCCCATTGCCACGCGGTTGAATCGTCAAGTTACCCGCATTCCCAGTACTGCTGGTTCCGGCGAATAGACCACTGGTTGCCCCTGACAACTGTAGCTCTGGCGTGTTTACGGTGATGTTGCCCGCGTCTCCCTTGCCAGCAGTGGAAGCGGAGAGTTTTGCCCCATTGCGCAGGGAGAGCGATCGCGCCTCAATGTTAATATCGCCACCCCTGCCCACGGCACCGGAGTCAAGCGTGCTCGTTATCTCGCTGCCATCAAACGAGACCGCATCGCTGGCTCGAATCAGGATATTGCCTGCCTCGCCTTGCCCCTGTGCATTCGTGTTGATTCTCCCTCCGTCGAAAACAGAGAGTGACCCGGTAGTGATGCTGACATTCCCTCCGCGTCCCACCGATTTTCGTGTCGCAAAGGAATACACCCCAGATGCTGGTAGCGCCAAGGTAATCACCTCACCGGGGTAGGTGGTACCACCAATGCCATTGGAAAATACGATATTAGTTACAGAATTGTTATCGAAAGAAATGGTATTGTAGGCATTGATCGTCACGCTGCCTGCATTTCCCTGTCCGTTGGTTGTGGAAATCAGTCCAGAATTCCGTGTGAAAGAAACCGTATCGCGGGCATTGATATTCACACTGCCTGCATTTCCCTGTCCGTTGGTGAAGGAACTCACTACAGCGTAATTGGTGAAAGACAATGACCCCGTGGTGATGTTGGTATCGCCAGCATTACCGACGCCACGTTGGTTCACAAGCTCTATACGGCTGCGATCAAAAGAGACGGTATCGCGGGCATTAATGTTGACACTGCTTGTATTTCCCTGTCCACTCGTGATGGACTGCAGGTTAGAATTGGTGACAGACAAGGACCCCGTGGTGATGTTGATATTGCCAGCGTTACCGACGCCAGTTGGATTCACATCATTCTGTATCCAAGAGCTATTGAAGGAAATACGATCGCCCGCTATCAGATTGACGCTACCGAGAGTTCCCTGTCCTTGCAATTGGTTTGTCAAGAAGCTCTGGCTGATTGTGATAGAACCCGTTGCATTCAGCTCCATCCCTCCAGTGGAGGTATTGGGTAATCTCGAATCTGCGGGAATCTGAGTTAGGAGCATGCTGCCAGATAGGTCAATGTTTTGGGCAAACACCCGGATACTGCCACGGTTGCCTGTCACGTCGATGTTGCTACGGCTGAGGCCAACATCGGCTCGCGCTAATTGATCGGGGACACTCAGATCGATCGCATTGCCATTCATATTCAGCCCAACCAGTCCTGAACTAGCAACGCCGCCCAACTCGACTCGCCCCCCCGGAGCCTCTAGCCTTGCCTGATTGAGCATAATATTGCCGCCCACGAGCGCGAGCGTTCTGCCCGGTTGCACCTGCAGCGGCGTTTGCGTGGCGAGCGTAATCGTATAGGAACCTCCGCCACTGCCAGTGTTGCTGTCCCACTCACTTAAGGGGAACTGAGCGCCGGGACCCCTCGGCCTCCCCAATAATCCAGCAAAGATATACCCTTGGGAACTGCGCGGGTTGTTATTGTAGCTAGAAATGCCCAAGTAATAGGTGCCTGAGGCCGGAGGGATGAAGAAATTCGAGCCTATAGTCGATTGCTGAGTGGGGGCACTGTAATCGTCATCGTTACTCGCTAAGCCCAAACCACGGCCATCGAACAAGAACAACTGGGTATCCACCCGAGAGCCATTCACCGTACTCGCTCTGAAGGGCACCCCTTGTCTTAGGGTCAGTTGGTACAGGTCAACATCGTTCGGATTGTTCAACGTGCCTGAGATGGCGTTAAAGCCTGTTTGGTCCGTCGCATTGTTGACCGGCTGGGCGGTACCGAGAAGCTGATCCGCATCGTTTACTTCAGTAAACGGATTTTGAGGAGTAGGAGGCTGCACAACGATGTCTCCTTGCCGACCCGTGAACTGCAAACCAATTGGCACACTGATGGTTAACAGAGGAGAAGCAGAGGGATTGACGGCACTGAACTCGGTCCCATCCGCGAACTTGATGCTACTGGCGGTACTGGCGACAAACGAGCCACCGATATTCAAGCTGGCATTGGGTCCAAAGATTATTCCATTCGGGTTGAGCAAAAACAGGTTGGCTGTACCGTTGGCTCGGATTAAGCCATCAATATTTGAGATAGACTGACCCGTGACTCGGGTCAGAATGTTCTGCACATCTGCTGCATTGTTGAAGAAGGCACTACCACCCCTTGGCACCGAGAACGATTGGAAGCTGTGGAACAGATTGCCACCCCGCCTTGCTCCGCCATCAATCTGAAAGTTGGGATTGCCTGTGACTTGCGTTTGCTCTGCTCTTGGCAGTGTGTTATCGGGAACGACTTGAGCTGCGATCGGTTGAGCACACATCAGCACACTCAGAGCGCTGCCAATTAAAAACCATGATTTCAGATGCCACCCGTTCATTTCGCTGTTTTGCCCTCCGTATCCCTAACGACAAGTCAGGCGCTGCTTAACATAGCTTAAACAATAGTAGCGATCGCCCTAGTATTTATTACAAACGCTTCAACTTTATTCACACCAGCTTCAGCGTTCCTGAGAGGATGTAAAACAAGTCTTTTTTTACAAATGGCACGCTCTATTGTAGGGAATGACAACGGAATGAATAAGTAGCCCTATTTCATTCAAGCTTTCACAAGAAAGAACTCAGAACTCAGGAGTCAGAACCATCGTTCTGTACGACTGGGTAGCAAGGTGCGTGGCAGATGGCGGTTTATTTACTGTGACATTCTCCCAGCACTGATTCGGAGTACCGAATGAGCGTGTGGGCTTCTCCAAGTCGCCCCGGAGAAATTTCCTGCTTCATTGGTCGCATCTAGGCTTGCAATACGAGCGAATGCTTGCCCCCGATAACGATGCCTCCACAGGCAGTTTAGAGACTCAGTCAGGCCCCACGGAGTCTTTGTACAAAAAGCAAAAAGCTTTGTACAACCAAACCAAACTGGTTTTACGCATTGATGGTTTCATGCATGAAGCAATCTTTCTCAATGCAACGCCCTACCAATTGTCAAGGTTCTGTACCGTTCCCAACGTATGCCCTTCGGGCACGCACTCGCGTTCGCACTGTTCACCTTGCAAGCAAGTTCGTTTGTGTCGAGTGGTCAGTGGTTAGCTGATATCATAATTGTAGCACAAATAGACTACGATTATGGCAAGAGACAAAGTATTTCGAGTTCGGCTAACCCAGCAAGAATGGGACAAGCTAGAAAAAACAGCGAAAGTTCGAGGAATCTCTTCAGCCGAAGTGCTTCGAGATTATATCAAACGACTACCGACCTCAGAGATTGGCGACTCGGACGATATCTCCTCCTTCACCGACCTACGGTCAATTTAAGTTGGAGATACCCTCATCGCCGCCCGCCAGAGCAATCCCGGCACTGAACGGAGTACCGTTACAGTGCGGGACTTACGGCGAGGAAGTTAAAAGCGCTCTAAACAATTTACTGGCTGCTAATGCAGTTAACAGGTAGATTCAACGGATGCTGCACCCCCAGTTCAGGTGTGGTAGCAACCAGGATGATTTCTCCACTGGGAGTTTTCTGCCATCCGGTTGCTTCGATGATTGGGGTGTAGGATTTGGGCTTCGCCGTGAGCTCTTGTGAACGATTTGGGGTGTCAATGTTTCGGCTATGGGGTGTGAGCTGCTGTGGGGTTTGCTGAGGAACTGTTAGTCTACGTCGGTCTTCCCACTCGGCGTCATCGTCTAATTCCTGCTCAGGAGTGGGAGGCAAGCCACCGCGCCCAGTGATGATAAAAGAGTTACCCTCGTTAGCAGGACAGCCAGTAGCAATCAACCGCGACGGGTCTACAAATTCAGTCGGTAATTCAACTAAACCAGAAGTCGGGTCAATTCCTGCTGTCGTGACATTAATTGTGCCATTTAAGGCAGAGTTCGCTCCCGTGGCAGTGATATCACTTAAGGAGGTCGGCTGAAAACGTGGTTGAATGCCAAAAATCGAATAGGCATTGATGCTGACATTACCGCCACGAAAATCCTGTGAATTGGCGCTGATATTGCTATCTTCATTCTTGCCAGCCACGAGAAATCGGCTATCAATCTCAATATTGCCACCGGGAATGTTGTTTCCTGTGGCGTTGGTTGTGATGTTACTGCCGTTTCGTAACAGAATTAGGGGAGCTCGTAAATTAATATTCCCACCGCCGCCTGAAGTATCTGCCCGAATTCTGCCTTGGTTGTCAAGAAAGATGCGATTGGCATCGACAAACAAGTTGCCTGCAGTGCCTGTACCGGAACTGCTAACCGTCACTTCTGCTTGGTTTTGGATACCGAGAGTGCCTGTACGCAGAGTTAAGTTGCCACCTGCACCACCGCCACCTGTTCCTGCGGCAATCACCGAACCATTGCCTGTGAGAGTAATCGACTCTGGGGCAGCGATCGCCAACGTTCCACCTCGACCGCTGCTGGAAGTGGAAGCAGAAATTTGCGCCCCATCCTGCAGGTTCACTCGCACGCTTTGCCCATTGCCACGCGGTTGAATCGTCAAGTTCCCTGCATTTCCAGAACTGGTGGTTTGAGCAAATAGACCGCTGGTTGCCCCTGACAACTGTAGCTCTGGCGTGTTCACGGTGATGTTGCCCGCATTCCCGTCTCCAGCCGTGGAAGTGGAGAGCTTGGCACCGTTGCCCAGGGAGAGCGATCGCGCCTCAATGTTAATATCGCCACCCCTGCCGTAGGCACCGGAGTCAAGCGTACTGATCGCATTTCCTCTATCAAACGAGACGGCATCTCTAGCCTGAATCTGGATCTTCCCGGCATTGCCTCGCCCCTGTGCATTCGTGTTGATTGTGCCAGAGTCAGAAACAGACAGAGAGCCTGTGGTGATGATTACGTCCCCTCCGCTTCCCACCGAGCCTGCCTGCGCTGAGGTCGTTACCCCACTATAAGCGTTATAGAAAAAAGAACTAAAAGGAAAAGGAGGAGAATAACTAAGATAACTAGGGGCTGTGCCACTAATCTGTACAGAGTCACGAGCATTAATGATGACGCGACCGGCATTTCCCAATCCCTGCGTAGAGGTATTCACACCACCCCCGTTGGTCAGAAACAGCGAGCCAGTTGTGATCGTCACATCTCCGCCTTGACCCACTCCTTGACCAAAAAAATAATTTGAAGCCACTTGTGTGGAGATATTGCTGGTGAGTTGAGGAATGCCGGATCCCAGGTCAGACTCACCATCTATAATGACGCGATCGCGAGCATTAATATTCACACTGCCTGCATTTCCCTGACCACCCGTGTAGGAATTCAGCCTACTGCCATTGGTGAGAGAAAACGCTCCCGTAGTGATGTTGATATCGTTAGCATGACCGACATCAGTTGATTCCGGGGTAAGGGAGCGATTCTCGCTCAGGACGGTATAGATTGAGGAAGCGCCATCAATAGAGACGCTATCGCCAGCCTTAATGTTCACGCTACCTGAATCTTTCGGTGCAACCGAGCCGGTAGACAAGTTAGCACCCTGTGTGAGAGAAACGGTATCGCGGGCATTGATATTTATATTGCCTCCATTTCCCGATGCATCCGAGAAGGAAGACATCTGGATACCCGTGACAAAAAGTGATCCCGTAGTGATGTTGATATCGCCAGCATTACCGACACCAGTTGACGGCCCAATAGGCCCAACAGTTACTACAGAAGCCTTATCAAAAAAAGAGACGGTATCGCGAGCATTAATATTCACAGTGCCCGCATTTCCCTGTCCATTCGAGAAGGAACTCAGTCCAGCACCCCTGACAAAAAGTGACCCCGTAGTAATGTTGATCTCGCCAGCATTACCGACACCAGTTGATTCCACGGTATTGTATATCCTACTGATATCCAAAGAGACGGTATCGCGGGCATTAATATTTACACTGCCTGCAATTCCCTGTCCAGCCGTGTAGGAATTCAGTTGAGCGCGATTGGTGAGAGAAAGCGACCCTGTGGTGATGTTGATATCGCCAGTATTACCCACGCCAGTTGGTCGCACGGTACTGTATATCCTACTGATATCAAGAGAAACGGTATCGCGGGCATTAATATTTATACTGCCAGCATTTCCCTGTCCAGACAATATATTTAGCAAGGAGCTATCGCTGAGTGTGATGGAGCCAGCTGCATTTAGCTCAATATCTCCAGTTTGGCTATCGGGTAATCTCGAATCGCCGGGAATTTCCATCTCAAGTAGACTTCTGGACATATCAATATTTCGGGCAAGCAATCGAATACTGCCACTGGCTCCCCTAACGTCAATGCCACTACCGCT